>JAKFXJ010000196.1 GCA_021731425.1 Limnohabitans sp.
CTGGGCATGGGCGCCGTAGCGTTTGTTGGCGGTCTTGCCACCATTCGGCGACGATATTCGTTTTGACTGATATTACCTGACGAAGTGGAGCCCATCATGCGCTTTCGAACCCTCGCTCTTGCCGCCGCCACCGCTTGCAGCTTGCTGTTGGCCCCAGCAGCCCACGCTGACAACAAAGCCATTGCCACCGACGAGATGGAGGCCTATCTGGAATTCGTGGACTACGGCGGCGGTGTAATTTTTGCCGAGCAAATTCCCAAAGACGAATGGCCCAAGATGGTGGTGATCGATGCGCGTGACCCGGCGCAATTTTCCAAGGGGCACATTCCTGGTGCCATCAACTTGGACTGGCGTCAGGTACTGGCCAAGCGCAACACCATTCCCAAAAACAAGCCTGTGCTGATTTATTGCAACACCGGGTCGCTGTCGGCCCAGGCCGGTTTTGCGCTGCGCGTGGCGGGATGGGAGAACGTGCGCATCTTGCAAGGTGGCATGACTGAGTGGCAGGCCAAAGGCGGCTTTGACGCGGCGGCCAAAGCCGCAGGGCCAGCTAAGCATTGAGGCCTTTGGTTTTGGGGCCATGCATGGCAAAGACCGTGAGGGCTTGCGATGGATCAAACGGGTAGATTTCACGACCGCAATTGTCACTATGCCCATCATTGAGATAACTCATACCCAATACCTTCAGGGGTATGTACAGTTGACCCTGTCGATTGAATAAATCTCTCGATTTCGAAAACTGATAGTCAACCTCAAAGGAAGCCCGCCATGTCCATGCCCCTCATCAACGAAGCTGCTCCCGCCTTCAGCGCCAACACCACCCACGGCCCCCGAAGCCTCGCCGATTACAAAGGCAAGTGGCTCATCTTGTTCTCTCACCCTGCCGACTTCACACCTGTATGCACCACCGAGTTCATCGGTTTTGCCAAGCGTGCCGAGTTGTTCAAGAGCATGAACTGCGAATTGCTTGGCCTGTCGATTGACAGCATCTATTCGCACTTGGCCTGGATGCAAAGCATTCAGAACAACTTCGGTGTGGAGATTCCCTTCCCCATCATCGACGACATCAAGATGGAAGTGGCCCAAGCCTACGGCATGATCCACCCCGGCGCTGCAGACACCCAAGCCGTGCGTGCCACCTTCTTCATTGACCCCGAAGGCAAGCTTCGCGCCATGGTGTACTACCCCATGAGCAACGGCCGCTCGATCGAAGAGTTTGTGCGTTTGTTGCAAGCCATGCAGACCAGCGATGCCCACAAGATCGCCACCCCTGAGGGCTGGACGCTTGGTTGCGACGTCATCGTGCCACCACCCAAAACACCCGAAGCCATTGCCAAGCGCAAAGGCGAGGGTTACGCCATGAAGGACTGGTATTTCTCGACCAAGTCCCTGTAAATTGAAGGTTCGCCCCCTTGCCGCCCAGCGGCAGGGGGTGCCAAGGACCTTTGTTGATCCACTGCCAAGGAAGTTACCATGCGTTCAGCCCACATGCACATCGAATCGTTTTTTGATCCGGCCACGTTCACCTTCAGCCACATCCTGGCCGACCTGAGCACCCGGCAGTGCGCCTTGATTGACAGCGTGCTGGACTACGACCCCAAGTCGGGCCGCACCAGCACCGCCAGCGCCGACCAGTTGGTGGCGCGTGTGAAGGCGCTGGACCTGCGTGTGTTGTGGATTTTGGAGACACATGTGCACGCCGACCATTTGTCGGCCGCGCCCTATTTGCAAAAGCAGCTGGGCGGCCAATTGGCCATTGGTTCGCACATCACCACGGTGCAAAACGTGTTTGGCAAACTGTTCAACGCAGGCACCGAATTTGCCCGCGACGGCAGCCAGTTCGACCGCTTGCTGAGCGATGGCGAGACCTTTCAGATTGGCGCTTTGCAGGTCCAGGCCCTGCACACCCCCGGCCACACCCCGGCGTGCATGACCTATGTGGTCACAGATGCCAGTGTCGATCCTGCCCGGCAGGTGGCCTTTGTGGGCGACACCTTGTTCATGCCCGACTACGGCACGGCACGCTGCGACTTTCCTGGGGGCAGTGCCAGCGTGTTGTTCCAGTCGATCCAGAAAGTGCTCAGCTTGCCGGACAACACCGAGTTGTTCATGTGCCATGACTACCCGCCCGAGACCCGCCAGCCCCAATGCGTGACCACCGTGGCCGAGCAGAAAAAGGCCAATGTGCATGTGCACCAAGGCGTGAGCGAGGCCGAGTTTGTGGCCATGCGCGACAAGCGCGACGCCACTTTGTCCATGCCCGTGCTGATCTTGCCTTCGGTACAAATCAACATGCGGGCTGGCCATATGCCGCCACCCGAAGACAACGGCCAGCGTTACCTGAAGATCCCGGTGGACGCTTTGTGAGTTCGGCACTTCAGCGCTGGTTTCCCATTCTGGATTGGGGGCAGCGTTACAACCGCTCACTGCTCACCGCTGATGGCGTGGCCGCTGTGGTGGTGACGCTGATGCTGATTCCGCAAAGCCTGGCCTACGCGCTGTTGGCGGGCTTGCCCGCGCAGGCGGGCCTGTACGCCAGTATGGCCCCCTTGGTGCTGTATGCCTTGATGGGCAGCAGCGGCACTTTGGCTGTGGGGCCTGCGGCGGTGACCTCGCTCATGACGGCGGCCAGTGTGGGCGCGGTGGCGGCGCAAGGCAGCGTGGCTTACACCGAGGCGGCTTTGATGCTGGCCCTGCTCAGCGGGGCCATCATGCTGCTGATGGGCGCGGCGCGGCTGGGATTTTTGGCTAACTTTTTGAGCCACCCGGTCATCTCGGGCTTTGTCTCGGCGTCGGGTTTTTTGATCGCGGCCAGCCAGCTCAAACATTTGTTGGGTGTGCCCCTGCGTGGCGAGAACCTCTTGCAGCTGCTGCCGCAGCTGTGGCAAAACTTGTCCAGCCTGCATGTGCCGACCAGTGTGATGGGGCTGGGGGCTTTGGCTTTGCTGCTGCTGGTGCGCCGTCAGCTCAAGCCCGGGCTCAAGCGCTTGGGGGTGTCTGCGGGTGCGGCCGATTTGGCGGCCAAGGCGGCCCCGGTGGTGGTGCTGCTCTTGAGCATTGCCTTGTCAGCCGTGTGGCAGTTGGCCGATCAGGGCGTGCGGGTAGTGGGCACCGTACCGCAAGGCTTGCCGCCGCTCACGCTGCCGGGTGGATCGTCAGATGGCTGGGCCGCCCCATGGGCGCTGGCCCAGGCTTTGTGGGTGCCCGCTTTGCTGATTTCTTTGGTGGGCTTTGTGGAGTCGGTGTCGGTGGGCCAGTCTTTGGCGGCCAAGCGGCGCGAACGCATCGACCCCGATGCCGAGCTGCGTGCGCTGGGCCTAAGCAATTTGGGCGCAGGCCTCTCCGGCGGTTTTCCGGTCACGGGCGGGTTTTCGCGCTCGGTGGTCAATTTTGATGCGGGTGCACGCACGCCTGCCGCAGGCATCTACACCGCTGTCGGGCTGGCGCTGGCGGCTTTGTTCTTGACGCCTTGGCTCTTTCATTTGCCCCAAGCCACCTTGGCCGCCACCATCATGGTGGCCGTGCTCACCTTGGTCGATGTCGGGGTGTTTGCCCGCACTTGGCATTACGCCAAGGCCGATTTCATTGCCTTGTTGCTGACCTTTGGTCTGACCTTGACGGTGGGAGTGGAGGTCGGGTTGATCGCGGGCGTGAGCGCCTCTGTGCTGTTGCTGCTGTACCGCACCAGCCGCCCGCACATCGCGGTGGTGGGGCAGGTGCCGGGCACAGAGTATTACCGCAATGTGCTGCGTCACGCCGTACTGGAGCAGCCGGGCATTTTGGGCCTGCGCGTGGACGAAAGCCTGTACTTTGCCAACGCCCGTTTCCTTGAAGATACCATCGCGGCGCAAGTGGCTGCGCGGCCAGGTGTGCGGCATGTGGTGTTGCAATGCTCGGCGGTCAACGACATTGACGCCAGCGCACTCGAAAGCCTGGAAACCATCAACGCCCGCTTGCAGGCTTCAGGTGTGCAGCTGCACCTGTCCGAGGTCAAGGGCCCCGTGCACGACAGGTTAAAGCGCAGCCATTTTCTTGCGGAGTTGAGTGGTCAGGTGTTCCTGACGCACCATCAGGCAGTGCAGGCCTTGACGCCGGGTGTCTGAGACTTGGAGTTCTTAGCCCACTGAAGTTGCACTCAAACACCGTTGAGACCTCCCCAACTGACCAGAGTCCGGAGGCTGGGATTGAGTTATTGGTGCATTGAGAAGAGATTTGATTAAGTAATAACTTAATTAACTCATTACCAATATTGAATTGTCCTGAGCTTCGGTCCTTCTTAAAGTGGAGCCCTTCTTCCTCACGAAGGGCTCCACCCATGCTGCAAGCACTGATTTTTGATGTCGACGGCACCTTGGCCGACACCGAAATGGCCCATTTGGCGGCGTTCAACCACGCTTTCGCCGAGATGGGGCTGGACTGGCGCTGGGATGTGCCGCTGTACACCCGCTTGTTGGCGGTGTCGGGCGGTAAAGAGCGCATCAAGGCGTATTGGCAAACGCTGGAGACCCAGCCCAAGGACATCACGGGCGCTGGCATGCAGGAGACCATTGACCATCTGCACGAGATCAAGACCGCCGCTTATGAGCAAGCTGTGCAAGACGGTGCGGTGCAGATGCGCCCGGGGGTGCTGGCGCTGCTGTCGGCCGCCAGTGCGGCCGGGATGCGCCTGGCCATTGCCACCACCACCTCGCCTGTCAACATCGCGGCCTTGCTGCGCCAAGCCATCGGGCCGGACTGGCAGCTGCACTTTGTGGTGATCGAAGATGCCTCGACCGCGCCACGCAAAAAACCCGACCCGATGGTCTACCAGCAAACCCTGGCCCGCCTAGGGCTTGCGCCTGAGCATTGCCTGGCGTTCGAGGATTCCGAGAACGGCTTGCGCGCGGCCATGGCCGCAGGTCTGCCCACGGTCATCACGCCCAACGATTTCACTGCCGAGCACGATTTCAAAGGCGCATTGCGCATTGTCCCCAGCCTGCAGGGCGTGGGGTTGGCGCAGTTGCGCGAATGGCACCACACCGCTTTCAAGGCCACCGCATGAGCCCCGTCCGCATTGCCCCCTCCATTTTGTCCGCCGACTTTGCCCGTTTGGGCGAAGAGGTCCGCGCCATTGAAGCCGCTGGCGCGGACTGGGTGCACTTTGACGTGATGGACAACCATTACGTGCCTAACCTCACCATTGGCCCACTGGTGTGCGAGGCGATCCGCCCGCATGTCCAGATTCCGATCGATGTGCATTTGATGGTCGAGCCGGTCGATGCCTTGGTGCCTTTGTTTGCCAAGGCCGGGGCCAACATCATCACCTTTCACCCCGAAGCCAGCCGCCATGTTGACCGCACTTTGCAAATGATCCGCGACCACGGCTGCAAAGCGGGCCTGGTGTTCAACCCGGCCACCCCGCTGGAGTGGATGGACCATGTGATGGACCGCTTGGATGTTGTCTTGCTCATGAGCGTGAACCCTGGCTTTGGTGGCCAAAAATTCATCCCCTCGACCTTGCCCAAGTTGCAAGCGGCCCGCCAGCGCATCAACACCCATGTGGCTCGGGGTGGCCAGTCCATCGTGCTGGAAGTGGACGGCGGCGTGAAGACCGACAACATCGCCCAGATCGTGGCGGCCGGTGCCGACACCTGCGTGGCAGGCAGCGCTGTGTTCGGTGCACCCGATGCCGATGGCGGCTACCGGGGTGTGATGCAAGCCCTCAAGCAAGCCGCTGTGGCTTGAGTCAGATTCCGAGTTCCCGAATTTTTACAACTTCAGAGAGTGTTGACCCCATGTCCTTGAGCCCCCGCACCACGCCCACCTTGACGCAATACCTGATCGAAGAGCGTCGTCGTTTTCCCGATGCCAGTGGTGACTTCAATGCCCTGATTTTGGATGTGGCCATGGCCTGCAAAGCCATTGCTAAATCGGTCGCCTATGGCGCTTTGGCCGACATGTACGGCAACCATGCGGCCGATGCCGGTGGCAGCATCAACGTGCAAGGCGAGACTCAGAAAAAGCTGGACGTGGTGAGCAATGAATTGTTCATCCGCATGAACGAGTGGGGCGGCCACTTGGCGGGCATGGCCTCTGAAGAAATGGATTTGCCGTATGACATTCCGCCGCAACACCCCCGTGGCAAATACCTGCTGGTGTTTGACCCACTGGACGGCTCCAGCAACATCGACGTGAACGTGTCGGTGGGCAGCATCTTCAGCGTGCTGCGTGCGCCCGACGCCACCGCCGAGGGTGGGCCATTGACCGAGGCTGATTTCTTCCAACCGGGAACCCGCCAGATTGCTGCCGGTTATGCCTTGTATGGCCCCACCACCATGCTGGTGCTGAGCGTGGGCAATGGCGTGGCTGGTTTCACACTCGACCCGGTGATGGGCGAGTTCATGTTGACCCATCCCGAGTTGCGCGTGCCAGAAGACACCCAGGAGTTCGCCATCAACGCCTCCAACAGCCGCTTTTGGGAAGCTCCGGTCAAGCGCTATGTGGACGAGTGTTTGGCTGGCAAAACTGGCCCGCGTGGCAAGGACTTCAACATGCGCTGGATCGCCTCCATGGTGGCGGAAGCCCACCGCATCTTGATGCGCGGTGGTGTGTTCATGTACCCCCGTGACACCAAAGATCCGAGCAAGCCTGGCCGCCTGCGCCTGCTTTACGAGGCCAACCCAGTCGGCTTCATCATGGAACAAGCCGGAGGCCGCGCCAGCACGGGCCAGGTGCCCATGTTGAGTGTGCAGCCCACCAGCTTGCACCAGCGCATTGGCCTAGTGTTTGGCTCCAAAAACGAGGTCGAGCGCATTGAGCGTTACCACGCCGAGCCACCCAAGCAAGACAGCTCTGCCCCGCTGTTTGGCGAACGCAGCCTGTTCCGCGACTGAGCCCGATTTCAAACCGCTTGAAAAAACAACAAGGAGATTCCCATGTCTGAACGCCACCCCATCATCGCCATCACCGGTTCTTCGGGCGCAGGCACCTCGACGGTGACACGCACGTTTTCCAACATCTTTCGCCGCGAAGGCGTGAAAGCGGCCATCATCGAAGGAGACAGCTTCCACCGCTATGACCGCAAAGAGATGAAGCAACGTGGCGCCGAAGCTGAAAAAGATGGCAACAAACATTTCAGCCACTTCAGTGCCGAGAACAACATGTTTGGCGAGATTGAAAACCTGTTTCGCACCTACGGTGCCACGG
>JAKFXJ010000339.1 GCA_021731425.1 Limnohabitans sp.
CGCGAATGCGGCCCAAACCAGGCCTTTCAAAAACCCGCTGGAGGTCTGGCGCAAGGTGGGGTCTGTGGCTTGGCCCTGGGAGGCTCTTGGCCTGGGCGCGGTGAAATTCTGACGGCTTAGAAACATCCTCATGCCTTGAAGATAACCGAAGCGGCGACAATGTCGGGTTTTGCGCCGAAAGCCCTTGGGGCCCAGGTGCGTTGTTTTCCTCTCATCTGTTCAAGCCATGTCCGATATCCAAGTCCGATTTGCCACCCTCCAAGACGCGCCTGCCGTGGCCGCACTGCATGTGAGCGCCTGCCGCGCCGCCTACGAAGGCCAAGTGCCCGATGCCCACTGGGACGCCACGCCCATGCCCAAACGCGTGTCCTTCTGGAAAGAGGCCATTGAGTACGGCGAGCCACAGGTCATGGTGGCGGTGGATGGCCGCGAGATCGTGGGCTTTGTGGGCTTTGACCGCTCGCGTGACCCCAAGAGCAAAAACACCACAGGTGAGATCTGGGCCATCTACGCGGCCCCAGACCGCATTGGTCAAGGCATTGGCCTGGCCCTGTGGGACGCGGCCCGCGAAGGGCTGGAAGACGAAGACTGCACCGACGTCACCGTGTGGCTGCCCCTGCTGCACGAGCGCACTTTGCGTTTTCACGACCTGGCCGGTTTCAAGCGCGAGATGAACACCGCCCGCACCGTGCCTCTGGGTGGCGTGAAGGTCGAAGAAGTGCGCCTCAAGCGCAAGCTCGGCTAAACGGTCAGCCCCACTTTTCAGGCCCACCATGCACATCATGCTGGCCCCCATGGAGGGGCTGCTCGACCACACCTTGCGCGATGTGCTCACGCGCGTGGGCGGGGTGCACGAATGTGTGTCCGAATTCATCCGTGTGACCAACACGGTCTTGCCACGCCGCGCCTTCATTCGGGTGGCCCCCGAGTTGCTCAACCAAAGCCGCACCCGAGCGGGCGTGCCGGTCAAGGTGCAGCTGCTGGGTTCGGACCCGGTGTGCCTGGCCGACAACGCGGCGGCCCTGGCCGAGCTGCAGCCACACGGCATTGACCTGAACTTTGGTTGCCCGGCCAAAACCGTGAACCAACACCGCGGCGGCGCCGTGCTGCTGGACGAGCCCGAGTTGGTGGGGCAAATCGTGGCGGCGGTGCGCCGCGCGGTGCCCGCGCACATCCCGGTTTCGGCCAAGATGCGCCTGGGCTACAACGACGACAGCCGTGCCGAGGACTGCGCCTTGGCCATCGAGGCGGCCGGGGCCAGCGAGTTGGTGGTGCATGCCCGCACCAAGGCGCACGGTTACCGCCCACCCGCTTATTGGGACCGCATTGCCGATTTGCGCCAGCATGTGCGTTTGCCCATTGTGGCCAATGGCGAAATCTGGACGGTGAGTGATGCCCTGCGCTGCCGCGAGGTGACGGGCTGCGACCGCCTCATGATCGGGCGCGGCATGGTCACCGACCCGGGGCTGGCGCTGGCCATTGCGCACCAGTTGGTCACAGGGCAAACACGTGCACCGGGTCAAGGTGTGGCTTGGTCCAGTTTGGTGGCTTTGATGCAGGTGTTCTGGCTGGGTGTGAGCGCCCGCGTGGCCACGCGGCACCGGGCGGGGCGTCTCAAGCAGTGGCTCAACTACATGCGCCGTGTTTACCCCGAGGCGCAGCAGGCTTTTGACGAGTTGCGCCTGGTGCACGACGCGGGCCACATCGAGCGCTGGCTGGCGCAGCACACGGCCTCAGCGCCGGAGCTTGCGCACGCGATTTAGGTTTGTGCGCCGCTTTGGCTGGACAGCCGCAGCCGCGCCTTGTCGGCCCACATTTGCAGGCTGGCGAGCAAATCTTTTTGGCTGAACGAGCAACTTTCTTCACTAAACAGAACGCTGGCCTCGATGCGGTCGAGCAAGGGTTGCAGCACCTCGTCAAAGCGTTCGGGGAGCGCCAAAGAGGCCGATTCTGAGCGCCACAGGCGAATCATTTCGCTTTGCGGCAATTGGCCGTTTTGGCTGCGGGCCAGGGCGGTGTTCATGCGGTCGAGCGTTTCAAGGGCAGCACTCATGGGCCGGGTCTCCTGCAAGCGACAAGGGTGTGTTTCGAGGCGACAATCATGCCCCATGAAAGCCAAACCCCTCAAACCCATGCGCCTGGAAGACATTTTGTTCAGCCAGGGCTTTGGAACCCGCCGCGTGTGCGCAGGCCTGGTCCAGCAAGGCCACGTCCAAGTGCAAGGCCAAACCGTCACCGACGCGGGTGAATTCTTTGACTTAGATGACCTGCAGTTCACCGTGCAAGGCACGGCTTGGCCCTACCTGGACAAAGCCTATGTGCTGCTGCACAAGCCCGCAGGCACCGAGTGTTCGCAAAAACCCTCCACCTGGCCGAGCATCTACACCTTGCTGCCCGCGCCTTTGCGCCAGCGCCCGCAAAAAGCGGCGGTGCAGGGCGTCCAGGCCGTGGGTCGGCTCGACCAAGACACCACCGGTTTGCTGCTGCTCACCGATGACGGCCAGTTCATCCACAAAATGAGCTCGCCCAAGCACCATGTGCCCAAGGTTTATGAGGTCACCACCAAGCACCCGATCACGCCCGACATGGTGGACAAACTGCTGGCCGGTGTGGTGCTGGACGACGACCCACAGCCCGTCAAAGCCGCCGCCTGCGAGGCCGTGAGCGAGTTGCACCTGAAACTCACCCTGACCGAGGGCAAATACCACCAGGTCAAGCGCATGGTGGCGGCCGTGGGCAACCGGGTCGAGGCCTTGCACCGCTCACAAATCGGTGGCTTGGTCTTGGGCGATCTGGCCCCCGGTCAATGGCGCTTTTTGACGCCCTCGGATTTGGCGCTGCTCAAGCCCTGAGCCGCGGCTCTAAATGCTTGTCTTCTTGCCTGGCTTCAGGGCTGATGGTTGGGCAACTGGGCCATGAAGGTTTTCACCGCATCCAACACGGCGTCGGCTTGGTCACGGTGGGGTGAATGCCCGCAGCCCGCCAGTGTGAGCAAAGCGGTGTGCGGCACAGCCTTGGCAATGTCCTCGATCTGGGCCAGCGTGCCATAAGGGTCATCCACGCCCTGAATGGCCAGCAGCGGGGCCCGGATGCCGCTCAATTCGCCTCGGATGTCAAACCGGGCAAAAGCCGGGCTCAGCCAGACCTCGTTCCATTGCCAGAAGGCGCAGTCCACATCGGCATGGTAGGGTGCCAGACGCTGGCGCAATGACCCTTGCTCAAAGGCCTGGCGGGCCTGTGTGATGGCCTGCAGCGATACCGGCTCCACCATGACGTGGGGGGCCATGACGATGCAGCCGCGCACATCAAAACGGCTGGCGTGCAGCAAGGCGATGGTGCCGCCATCCGAGTGCCCCAGCAATACGGGCCGCGCGATGCCCAAGGCCTGCAGCAAGGCGGGCAACACCTCCCAAGCTTCGCGGTGCATGTAGTCGGGCAACAAACGCCCATGCCGCTGGCCATCCTTTTGGCCAGAGGGGCCGCGCACATCGGGCACCGGGTCAGACTGGCCATAGCCTTGGCGCGAATACACCAGCCCCGCACAGCCCAATTGGGCGCACAGCAGGGCAGGCCAATCGCGCCACATGCGCACGCTGCCCAGGCCTTCGTGCAAAAACACGAGGGTCGGACCCTTGGCCCCGGCAGGCGCGGCGATGCTGAGGGTTTCAAGGCCAATGCCTTGAATGCTTATTTTTTGAAGGGTACACGGCTGCATCTGAATTCCAGAGGGAGTGAGGATTACACTTGAGCGCGATTTTGAAAGCCCTCCAGTGATCCGTTTTTGTGCATTTTCCAGACTTTTGCTTTGTGTTTTTTGGGCCTGTCTTGCAGGCCCTGTGCTGGCCAAGCAGCCAGCCCCTGTGTTTGTTCTCAACTCGCTCGACGGCAACGTGAGTGTGATCGATCCCGTCACATGGACGGAGAAAAAGCGCATCCCGACCGGCAAAGAGCCGCACCACCTGTATTTGACCCCCGATGAGAAATCGCTGATCGTGGCCAACGCCATGAGCGATTCCCTCACCTTCATTGACCCGCGCACCGCCCAAGTGCAGCGCACGGTCACCGGCATTTTGGACCCCTACCACCTGCGTTTTTCGCCCGACATGAAGTGGTTTGTCACGGCCGCCAACCGCTTGAACCATGTGGACATTTACCGCTGGGATGGCCAAAACGCGCATTTGTCCAAACGCATTGCCACAGGCAAAACACCCAGCCACCTGTGGATCGACAGCCGCAGCCAAACGGTTTGGGCCACGATGCAAGACAGCAACGAGATCGTCTCGATCGACCTGAACACCCAAACCCTGACCACACGCACCCCGGTGGGTGCGGTGCCCGCCGATGTGTATTGCACACCCGATGACAAATACCTGATGGTGGGCCTGACCGGTGGTGATGGGGTCGAGGTCTACGACATCAGCGGCTCCAAACCCCGCTTGTTCAAGACCATCCCCACGGGCAAAGGGGCACACGCCTTTCGGGCCCTCGGTGACAAGCGCCATGTGTTTGTGAGCAACCGCGTGGCCAACAGCATCAGCCAGATCGATTTTGTTGACTGGAAAGTGGTGGCGCAACTGCCTGGCCCCTCGGGCCCGGACTGCATGGACATCACGGCAGATGGCCAACTGATTTTGGTGGCCTCGCGTTGGTCACGCAAATTGAGCGTGATCGACATCGCTTCGCGCAAGTTGATCCGACAAGTGCCGGTAGGCAAGTCGCCGCACGGGGTCTGGACTTTGGACCATGCGCCGCGCAACTGACGCTCTCTGCGGTCATGGGTTGGCTGCGGCCTGGCTGGCGCTGTGCGCCTTGGCCAGCGCAACGGTTCAAGCCCAAGCCTCAGCGCCCGGCACGGCAGAGCCTGCCGCCTGCACCCGCCCGGTCTACCTCACCTTCGATACCGGCCACATGGGCACAGCCCCTCTGATTGCCCAGGTTCTGCAGCGCCACAAAGTGCCGGTGACTTTTTTTGCCGCGCACGAAAAAACCCAGCAAGGCGATGGCTCCCTCGGAGATCACTGGGCCGCCTGGTGGCGTGCACGCGGTGCCGAAGGCCACGCTTTTGCCTCACACACCTGGGAACACGCGTATTGGCGGGCCGACCTCGATGGCCCGGGCGATGTGCGCTTTCGCATCCGCCCCAGTGCCGGCCCCTTGGCTGGGCAAAACCTGCAGTGGAGCGCCCAGCAGTATTGCGACAGCCTGCGCCAAGCCGCCAGCCGTTTGCAAGACCTGACCGGGCAGGCCCCCTTGCCCTTGTTTCGTGCGCCCGGTGGCAAAACCTCGCCACGGCTGCTGCAAACGGCCAAACAATGTGGTTTTGCGCATGTGGGCTGGGCGGACGCGGGCTTTTTGGGCGACGAACTGCCCAGCGAGCGCTACAGCAATGCGCATTTGCTGCAAAAAGCCCTGCAAAACATCCGCCCTGGCGACATCCTGATGGCCCATCTGGGCATCTGGTCGCGCCAAGACCCATGGGCCCCGGCCGTGCTGGAGCCTTTGATTGTGGGTCTCAAGGCGCGGGGCCTGTGTTTTGCCACCTTGCGCGAACACCCCCAATACCGCGAGGCGGTGCGCCAGCAGCCTTTGCAGTTGGTACCTTCGCCGCAAAATTCCGTGAAGCCTCCCGTGACCCGACATTGACATGCCATGGACAGCCTGATCGACGCCTTTTCTTTTTTGCAACAAAGCCTGTTCGAGGCCGTGGTGCAGCCGCTGGTGTTTGCCGTGGGCCAAGCCCACTTGCTCGACAAGGCCTTTGAGGGCACTGGCTGGCTGGTGGTGGGGCTGCTGCAAATCGCGGTCTTGTTCTTGGTGGTGGGCCCGATGCAGCGGCGCTGGCCCGCCGAGCCCCTGCACGACCCCCGGGCCGTGCGGGTGGACGTGGTCTACACCCTGATCCAGCGCTTGGGCCTGTTCAAGCTGGCCATGTTTTTTTCCTTCGACTGGCTCTTTGAGCAAGCCTGGGGCAGCTTGCGTGGCCTGGGCACGCCCACCTGGCACCTCGACCAAGTCTGGCCCGGTGTCACCGATGTGGCCTGGGTCAGCTTTTTGATTTACCTGCTGGTGTTTGATTTTGTGAACTACTGGATCCACCGAGGCCAGCACCAGCTGCCCCGTTGGTGGGCCTTGCACAGCCTGCACCACTCGCAGCGCCAGATGACCATGTGGTCCGACAACCGCAACCACCTGCTTGACGACGTGCTGACCAGTTTGGCCCTGTCGGTGGTGGCGGTGCTGGTGGGTGTGGGGCCTGGGCAGTTTGTGGCCTTGGTGGCGCTGGGCCAATTGAGCGAGAACTTCCAGCACGCCAACTTGCGCATCTGGTTTGGCCGCGTCGGCGAGCGCTTGTGGGTCAGCCCGCGTTTTCACCGACGCCACCACAGCATCGGCATCGGCCACGAGCGCGAGCACCAAGGCGAGCTGCGCCTGGGCGGCTGCAACTACGGCGTGCTGCTGCCCTGGTGGGACATGTTGTTTGGCACGGCCGATTTCACACGGCGCTACGACCCCACCGGCATCCGCGACCAAGTGGAAAAAGGGCGCGACTACGGGCAGGGCTTTTGGTCCCAGCAGTGGCTGGGCCTGCTGCGCTTGTTTGGGCGGGCGTGAGTGAGTGAGTGAGGGCTTGGCTTGGGTTAAGCTTTCCGCCATGAAACTCCTGATCGACTCTTTTTGGCGCTCGGCCCTGTATTGCCTGTACCCGCGGGTGATCGGTCTGTCGGTGTTGCCTCTGGTGTTGATCGTGGCCCTGTCCGGGCTCTTGGGCTATTTGTATTGGGACACGGCCGTCACCTTTGTGCGCGGCTGGCTCGACGCAAGCGACTGGCTGGACACGATTTGGCGCTGGTTCGAGGGGGTGGGCTTGGGCAACCTCAAAACCGTGGTGGCCCCCTTGCTGGTGATTTTTGCTTTCACGCCCTTGGTGGTGGTGGCCTCCTTGTTGGCCGTGTCGTTTTTGATGACCCCGACCCTCACCCGCATGGTGGCCGAGCGGCGTTTTGCAGGTTTGCAGCGCAAGCACGGCGGCAGCTTGCTGCGGAGTTTGGGGTGGACCTTTTTCTCGCTATTGCTGGCGCTGGGGGCCTTGGTGCTGACCTTGCCCATGTGGCTGGTGCCGCCCCTGGCCTTGGTGCTGCCCGCATTGATTTGGGGGTGGCTGACCTACCGCGTCATG
>JAKFXJ010000185.1 GCA_021731425.1 Limnohabitans sp.
AAACTAGCCAAATGGAGTGCCATAAGATTACAATTTTATCATTTTATAAATTATATTAAACTTTTAAGTATGACATTTTATGAGACAGAAAACACAGACTCATGACAAAAGCAACCTCACAGTGAGCCTCGTTGACGAGCGGATCACTGGGTTGCAGTTTTTCCTCAAAACGCAGCGCAATCAGGTGGAAAGGTCCGCCTGTATGGCCAAAACTGGTTAAGCTGAGCCCCTTTTCAAATGCATCTGATGGACGTGATGACTCAAGCCACCGAATTCGCCCCCGGCCTCACCATTCAAGGCTTCACCGCCCCACTTTCCCTGTCGCAATTCAAATTGATTGCCTTTGACATGGATTCGACTTTGATCAACATTGAATGTGTCGACGAAATTGCCGATGCAGCCGGTCGCAAAAGCGAAGTGGCCGCGATCACCGAAGCGGCCATGCGTGGTGAGATCACCGATTACAAAGAGAGCTTGCGACAGCGCGTGGCCTTGCTCCAAGGTGTGACGGTGGCCCACATGCAAGAAGTACTGACGCAGCGTCTGCGTTTGAACCCAGGCGCGGCCGATTTGGTCAAGCACTGCAAAGCGGCAGGCATGAAAGTGCTTTTGGTCTCGGGTGGTTTCACTTATTTCACCGACCATGTGCGCGATGTGCTGGGCATCGACTGGACACGTTCCAACGTATTGGAAGTGGCCGATGGCAAGCTCACTGGGCGCTTGGTGGACCAAGTCTGGGGCGACATTTGCGACGGCGAAGAAAAACGCAAAACCTTGTTGGAAACTTGCCAAATGATGGGGATCTCACCCAACCAGAGCATCGCCATGGGAGACGGTGCCAACGACTTGCCCATGATGGGTGTGGCCGGCCTGTCCGTGGCTTACCACGCCAAACCCAAGGTGCGAGAGCAAGCGATGGTGGCCATCCACGAAGGTGGTTTGGACCGCTTGTTGGAAGTGTTGAACGCCTGAGCGGCAAGACACCCGGTGTGAAACAGCCCCTGGCCTGAAGACTAGGGTCTTTGGCCTGCCAGCAGCAGCGCCAATCCGGCGTCGTCCAGCACGGGAACACCCAGGGCCTGAGCTTTGTCGAGTTTGCTGCCGGCCTCGGCGCCCGCCACCACATAGTGGGTTTTTTTGCTCACAGATCCGGCCACCTTGGCCCCCAAGGCCTCGAGTTTTTCTTTGGCCTCATCGCGCCCCATGCTTTGCAGCGAACCGGTCAAGACCACCGTGATGCCCGCCAGTGGCATTTCGGTGGGTGCCAGCGCCTCACCCTCTGGCCAAGTGACACCCGCGTCTCGTAAGGCTTGGACCACCTCGCGGTTGTGGGGCTGGGCAAAAAAAGTGTGGATGCTGTGCGCCACCACAGGCCCCACATCGGCCACTTGCAAGAGCGCGTCTTCGCTGGCGACCATGATCGCGTCGAGCTGACCGAAATGCCGGGACAGTTCTTTGGCGGTGGCTTCGCCCACATGGCGAATGCCCAAACTGAAGATAAAGCGGCCCAGCGTGGTGCTTTTGGATTTTTCCAGCGCATCGAGCAGGTTCACCGCCGATTTCTCGGCCATGCGGTCCATGTTCGAGAGCGTGTCCAGTTTCAAGTGGTACAGATCAGCCAGGGTGTTGACATGTCCGGCGTCGACCAGCTGGTCGACCAGTTTGTCGCCCAAACCGTCCACATCCATGGCGCGGCGGTGTGCAAAGTGCCAGACCGCCTGCTTGCGCTGGGCGCTGCAAAACAGCCCGCCCGTGCAACGGTGATCGGCCTCACCCTCCTCCCGCTCGGCCAGGCTCCCGCAGACCGGGCAGTGCGTCAACATGGTGAACTGGGGTGCATCTGGCGGGCGGCGATCCAGCACCACCGACACCACTTCGGGGATCACGTCGCCCGCACGGCGCACGATGACCGTGTCGCCCACCCGCACATCCTTGCGGCGGGCTTCGAGTTCGTTGTGCAGCGTGGCGTTGGTCACTGTGACACCGCCCACAAACACCGGCGCCAGTTTGGCCACGGGCGTGAGCTTGCCGGTGCGCCCCACTTGCACGTCGATGGCCTGCACCGTGGTCAATTCTTCTTGCGCGGGGTATTTGTGCGCCACAGCCCAGCGCGGCTCGCGTGTTACGAAACCCAATCGGGCCTGCAACGCGAGGTCATTGACCTTGTAGACCACACCGTCGATGTCATAGGGCAAGGCGTCGCGTTCGGCCGCGATGCGCTGGTGAAAGGCCACAAGGCCTGATGCACCCTCGACACAGGCGGTTTGCTCAGCGACTGGAAAACCCCAAGTCTTGAGCTGCATGAGCAGGTCATGGTGGGCCGTCCATTGCGGGCCGCCAGCACTTGCGGGGGTGATGTCGCCCAAGCCATAGGCAAAAAAACTCAAGGGCCTCTCGGCGGCAATGCCCGAATCGAGTTGGCGCACGGCACCCGCTGCAGCGTTGCGAGGATTGACAAAGGTTTTTTCGCCCTTGGTGCCTGCGGCGATGCGTTGGCGTTGCCGCTCATTCAGCGCCTCGAAGTCGTCGCGGCGCATGTACACCTCGCCGCGCACTTCGAGCACGGCAGGCGCATCGCTGGGCAAGCGCAGCGGAATCTGTCCGATGGTTCGGATGTTGGCCGTGACCTCTTCGCCCGTTTCACCATCTCCACGCGTGGCCGCCTGAACCAAAACGCCATTTTCATAGCGCAGACTCATGGCCAAGCCATCGAACTTCAGCTCGCCCACATAGGTGACGGCCGGATCGGCCTCCGTCAGGCCCAATTCTTTGCGGATGCGGGTGTCAAAGGCCTCGGCTCCGCTGGCTTCGGTGTCGGTTTCAGTGCGAATGCTGAGCATGGGCACCCGGTGGGTGACCTGGGCAAAAGCGTCGAGCACGGCCCCGCCTACACGCTGTGTGGGCGAATCGGGAGTCAACAATTCGGGATGGGCCAACTCAAGCGCCTGCAGCTCCCGAAACAGGCGGTCGTATTCGGCATCGGGGATTTCAGGCGCATCGAGCGTGTAATACGCGTGTGCATGGTGATGCAGCTGGCGGCGCAGCGCCTGCGCCCGACTCGTTGGGGTCTCGCCCGATGGCGAAGCTGACGTTGAATCGTCAAACAAGTCTCCAAAGAGATCTGGCGTGGTCGGACACACGGATGGCCCCACTCAAGAAAAGAGGCGACGCGCTTGGGGCGATCCCGCTGAGAGCTCGCGTGCATCCAAGGCATCGTACAGCTGCTGCAAATCCACACCAATCTGGTCGAGTGTGGCTTCACTGAGCACTTGACCTTCACCATCGGTCACCACACCATCCATCTGCGAAGCCAGCACCATGGAAGCTTCACGCAGGCGCTCATAAGGCTGCTCTTCGCGGGCTGTCTGGGGTACATCGAGGCTCAGGGCAAAAGAGCGAATGGCCGACAAGTCCGGGTCTTCGGCCAATGCGGCATGGGTGTCAAAAGTCAGTGAAAGCACAGGGGGCAGGCCTTGAACGGCAGCGGGCATAACCATCCGCCCCGGGATGACACCAGGCACAAAACCCAGCCGGGCCGCGTGTTGGTGGATGTAACCCGGGCTCCAAGCGGACGAGCGGGCACAGAGTGTGAAGCTCAGCTGTGCATCGTGCACACTCGCAAACTGGTCCAGTTCGCGGGCACGCGCCACCTCTTCGAGCATGTCACTGAAGCTGGCGCTGCCGCCCAGTGCATCGGCAAAGGCCTGCGTTTTGACCACAAATTCAGAAAATTCGATGTTGTTGAGGGCGCCCACCCGGTTGGCCAACTGAACGCCCGCCTGGAATGCGGTGTAACGCCGACCCGCGACCAACGACTCCCAATGGCCCGTATCTTGGACACAGCCTTCCACAGAGAACAATTTGGTGCCCACCCGGCGCGTGGTGGGCAGTGCAGCCAAAGCCGCATCACCCGATACCGGCTGGTCCACCTCGATCGCGGCCAACACATCGATCAGGGCATCCAGCTGAGTTTTACGATCAGGCTGACTCAGGTGTGTGAAAGTGTCTTTGAGCACCGGCTCCATCGGCCCGTCACCCTGGACGAGTGAAGCCGGATCGCTGTCGAGCACGGGATCGATGGCGGCCGATGAGGGCTCATGCAAAGGCTCACGGTGAGGGTCCGCCTGACGCGGCGCATTTTTGCGCGAAGTCCAATAGTTGTAGACCACCACGGCCCCCACGGTGAGCGCCCCGATGGCGGCCAAACTCAACTGCAATGAGCTCATCGATTCCAAGATAACTTCCTCAGGCCACGTCGGCCATTGACACTGCGGACTCCATGTCCACAGCCACGATGCGTGAAACGCCCTGCTCCTGCATGGTCACGCCGATCAACTGCTCGGCCATTTCCATGGCGATCTTGTTGTGGCTGATGAACAGGAACTGGGTCTCTTTGCCCATGCCCGCCACCAGCTTGGCATAGCGCTCGGTGTTCGCGTCGTCGAGCGGCGCGTCCACCTCGTCAAGCAAACAAAACGGGGCTGGGTTGAGCTGAAAAATCGCAAACACCAGCGCGATGGCCGTCAGGGCTTTTTCACCGCCCGACAGCAAATGGATGGTCTGGTTTTTCTTGCCGGGCGGCTGCGCCAGCACCTGCACACCCGCGTCCAAAATCTCGTCGCCGGTCATCACCAAGCGGGCATTGCCCCCCCCAAACAGCTCGGGGAACATGCGGCTGAAGTGCTCGTTCACGATCTTGAAGGTGCCACCCAGCAACTCGCGGGTTTCGGCGTCGATCTTGCGGATCGCGTCTTCGAGCGTGTTCATGGCGTCGGTCAGGTCGGCACACTGCGAGTCGAGGAAGACCTTGCGCTCGCGCGAGGTGGTCAGCTCTTCCAAAGCGGCCAGGTTGACCGGGCCAAGGGCCGTGATTTCCCGGTGGATGCGGTCGATCTCGCCTTGCAGACCCGTCACACGCACCTGGCCTGCTTCAATCGAAGCGGCCACGGCTTCCAGATCGGCTTGCGCATCGGCCAGCAGTTGGGTGTATTGCTCCAGTCCCAAGCGGGCGGCTTGCTCCTTGAGCTGCAAATCGGTGATGCGTT
Organism: Limnohabitans sp.; assembly: GCA_021731425.1. Classification (GTDB taxonomy): domain Bacteria; phylum Pseudomonadota; class Gammaproteobacteria; order Burkholderiales; family Burkholderiaceae_C; genus Limnohabitans_A. The sequence continues at coordinate 5,046 of JAKFXJ010000185.1, forward strand.
GGCGCAGCGGGTCGAGTTCGCGCCCGAAGCTCACGCGGCGCTCGTCACTGGCACGCAGTTTGGCCGTCAGGTCGTCGTAGGCACTGCGGCAAGCGCCCAGGGCTTGCTCGCGCTCCAGTTTGACAGCCAGCACGTTTTGCAAACCTGCTTGTGCGGCGGCATCGGTCAAGCGGCTGAGTTCATCACGCGCACGCTGCATTTCGGCGTCGATGCTGGTGACTTGCTGCTGAGCCGTCTCGATGGTGCGGTTGAGCTCGGCGCGGCGGGCGTCAAGGCTGCGCTGCGAGAACTGGGCTTCCTGGGCGCGGCGCTCCAAGCTGCGCTGCTGCTCGCGGCATTCGGCCAGCTTGCGCTCGGCCTCGATCACGCGCTCGTCCAGCTGGGCGTGGCGCTCTTGCGTGTCGGCCAGCTGCATGTCCAGCTCTTCAAAGCGGGCTTCGGCCGTGACACGGCGCTCTTGCAGCTCATCGAGCAAGGCCTCGACTTCGTCCAGATCGTTGCTGATTTGCTCGCTGCGGGCGCGGGTTTGCGCCACCAGCTGAGACAGTCGCAGGGTCTCGACCTGCAGCTCGTGCGTGCGCGACTGGCTTTCGCTGGCTTCGCGGCGCACAGTGATCAAGCGCTGCGAGGCGTCGGCGTAAGCTGCTTCGGCCCGCACCAGTGCGCTGCGGCTTTCTTCCGAAATCAGGGTCTGGGCACGCAGCTGCTTTTCCAGATTCTCAATTTCCTGGGCGCGTCCCAGCAAACCAGCTTGCTCAGAATCTTGCGCGTAAAACACCACGCTGTTGAGGTCCACCGCATGGCCAGCCTGCACCAACAGGGTTTCACCCGCTTGCAGCTGGCTGCGCCAAGCCAACGCGTCTTCCAGATTGTGGGCGGTGTAACAGCCTTGCAGCCAGTCGGCCAACAATGCCGACAAACCGGCATCGTGCACACGCAGCAACTCGGCCAAAGGCTTGCAGCCTGCGGGCATGCCGCTGCGTGGCGCGGCCTTGGCGGCCACAGGCGGGCTGAAAAAGCTCAATTTGGCGGGCGGCGCATCGTTGGCAAAAGCACGAACCATGTCCAGGCGCGAGACTTCCAGGGCCGATAGGCGCTCACGCAGGGCGGATTCGAGCGCGTTTTCCCAGCCGGGTTCAATATGGATGCGGCTCCACAAGCCTTCCAACCCGTCCATGCCGTGCTTGGCCAGCCAGGGTTTGAGCTTGCCGTCGGTGCGCACTTTTTCTTGCAAGGCTTTGAGCGCCTCGATGCGGGCACTCAAGTCGGCCAGCTTGGCCGATTCTTGGTTCACAGCGCTTTGGCGCGTGCGGCGGTCTTCGTCCAGTGTGGGTACCTGTTCCTGCAGATCCTGCAGGCGGGCTTCAGACTCGGCCGACAGGGCTTCGGCCTCGGCCAGTTGTTCTTGCAATTGGCTCAGCCGGGCCTCGTCGGGCGCGGCCAGGGCATTGCGGTCGGTCAGGAGGCGTTCGCGCCGCGTGTCCAATTGGCGCGATTGCTCTTCGACGTTGCGCTGCTCCGCCGCCAGCACACCAATTTGCTGCTGCACTTGCACCACGGTGGCGCGTTGGGCGGTGGCGTCGTTTTGGGCTTTGCGCAGGGCTTCTTCCAGATCGGGCAGCGCCATGGCCTGGTCTTCCACCTGCGCCGCCAGGGTCATGCTCTGGTCTTCGGCCATGGCCGCTTGTTCCGCCAGGGTTTCCAGCTCGGCTTGGGCGTCTTGGCTGCGGGTGCCCCATTGGGCGGTTTGCTCCACCAACTGCTGCAAACGCTGCTCGGCGCGTTGGCGGCCTTCCACCACAAAGCGAATTTCGGCCTCCAAACGCCCCACTTCGGCGCTGGCTTCGTACAAAGCGCCCTGAGCCTGGTTGACCTGGTCACCGGCCGCGTAATGCGCCTGGCGAATGGTCTCCAGATCGGCCTCGACGTGGCGCAAATCGGCCATGCGCGACTCCAGGGCATTGACCGCCTGGTCCACGTCCGACTTCATGCGGCCTTGGTCGCCCTCGGCGTCGCGGCGCTTCAAAAACCACAGCTGGTGCTGTTTCAGCGTGCTGTCGGCCTGCAAGGTGTTGTAGCGGTGGGCCACTTCAGCCTGTTTTTCCAGCTTTTCGAGGTTGGCGTT
>JAKFXJ010000258.1 GCA_021731425.1 Limnohabitans sp.
ACCTTGACCCGATAACTCGATCAGGCTTTGGTCTCCAGATTTGGGCTCAACCCGCACCCATTGGCGCGAAAATTCAGCCCGCTCCAGGCGGCCTGCTGTTTCCAACTCGACCACCAAATTGCTGCCTTGCAGCGAAATCATTTCACCGTCCGCGGCGTGGCGGGCATAGGCCAAAAAAGCCAAACCGACCACCGCCACTTCCAAGCCTGCAAAGGCCAACACCAAAGTGGCCCCCTGCATCCAGAAGAACACCCCGATACCCAAAGAAACCGTGCACAGCGACAGGTACATCCAACCCAACTGGACAGGTGTGACCGAACAATTGCGTTTGAGCCGCCATTGAACGGATGGCCCAGACACTTGCGCGAATTGATAAGACTGATTTGACATCCGTCAACTTTCAATAACCTAACACCCTGTCAAGCATGCTCTTTGGTCAAAACGGGCGGATTTTACCCGAGATCAAATCATCTTTTGACAGATCTCAAACTTTGTCCTGTATACCCCCACCCGAATGCAGCATAAGCCGCATCTGATCGAGGCCGATTTCGGTTTTTGCAGCCATTTTCATTCGTGGCCGAGGTTTCAGGGCGTGGCCGTACACGATCTCGAAGCCCAAGGACAGGCGTCCACCTTCTTCAGGGCGGGCCAGCGACAGCAAGGCGTCTGACAAGCGATCACGCCACAGGCGCGAACGCAAGCCCTGAAAACGCTGCACATGCAAATTGCGGCCCAGGCTGCGCAAGTCGGCCAGCAAAGTATCAGGGCTGGCGTACGTCAAGGTGATGCGCTCCATGTCCATGACCGGCTCGGCAAAACCCGCCTCCACCAGCATATCGCCCCAGTCGTGCATGTCGGTGAACGCGTGTGCGGGTTCTGGCCAACCAGCCCGGGCATACACCTGACGCAAATCACGCAGCGTGTCGGGGCCCAGGCAAGAAAACATCAAAAAACCATCGACCGCCAAGGCCCGGTGCCAAGTTTGCAGCAAGGCCTGGGGCTCGGCGCTGGCATGCAAGTGCATATTGGCCCACACCATTTGCGCGGAGTGATCGGGTGGCAGACCCTCGTGCCGCTTGGGACTGCGCCAATGCTGGGCTTGCCACCATGCGCTGCGAAGTGCCTGGCGGGTGGCCTGGGCGTGTGCAGGGGGCTCTCCAGCCAGCCAAACCTGAGCCTTGGGGTAACGCTGCTCCAGAGCGCGTTGCGCAGCCAGGCCGCCGCGCAAGGCCCCCCAATGCACCCATTGCTGAGGCTGTAATTTGATGAAATCCAAGCGCTCCTGCATGCGCGTGGCGACCTCTTCGTGCAGCCAAGGTGACTGGGCCACGCGCATGGGCAAAGAATGCCAGCGGGCAGCGGCCACGGGGTCCAAAGAAGGGGGGCGAAGGGCTTTGGGCATGGGGCAGAAGTCAGAATGGGGCAGCTGCACAACAGCGCAAACAGGTTTTGCGCTTGTTCCATAAGCCCGGGCTGAGTATATTGACTGGATGAGACCCGCTTGGCTTCAGGGCTTGTTGAACACGTCGACCAGCCCGCTGGCCGGTGGATTTTGGCGCTGGCTGCCCAGCCGCTGCGCCATCTGCCAAAGCTGGCCTCAGTCGCCATTGTGCGAGACCTGCATCAGCCGCTTTGCCCAGCCCCAACACCGCTGCCCCAGCTGTGCCCTGCCATTGCACCACCCGGCACGGCGGTGCGGCGCTTGTCTGAAAAGTCCGCCGCCGTTGGACTTGTGCCTGACGGCCACCACCTACGCTTGGCCCTGGGTGGACCTGATTGCCCGCTACAAGTTTCAGCACCAAGCTGGCTGGGCTGGCGCTTTGGCCACCCTGATGCAAAGCACCCCTTTGGCCGAAGACACGCTGGATGCAGCCGACTGGGTGCTGCCGATTCCGCTGTCGGCACAGCGCCTGGCCGAGCGCGGCTACAACCAGTCCTGGCTGCTGGCACGCCAACTCAGCCCTCACAAAGCCGACGCCCGTTTGCTGCTGCGCACCCGCGACACGCCTTCGCAACGCACCTTGCCCCGAGCCGAGCGGCTGGCCAACCTGGTGGGGGCTTTTGCGGTGGAGCCACTGCGGGCGGCGCAGCTGCGCGGCAAAAAAGTGGTGCTGATCGACGACGTGATGACCAGTGGCGCCTCCCTGCACACAGCCGCCCGGGTCTTGCGCGAGGCGGGCGCAGCGCAGGTCAGCGCCCTGGTGCTGGCCCGCACCGAGGCAGGGGGTGAGGCCTGAAGGCCAAGGCACAATACCGGCCATGTTCCATATCGTCTTGGTTGAGCCCGAAATCCCGCCGAATACCGGCAACGTCATCCGCTTGGCGGCCAACACGGGCTGCACACTGCACCTGATCGAGCCGCTGGGTTTTTCGATGGACGACAAACACATGCGCCGCGCGGGTCTCGATTACCACGAGTACGCCGATTTGCGCCGCCATGCGGACTGGGCCACTTTTTTAGCCCAAGAAAACCCAGAGCCCGAGCGCATGTATGCCCTGACTACACGCGGCAGCCGCGCCGCCCACGGCGTGGCTTTTGCCCCAGGCGACTGGTTGGTGTTTGGCTCGGAAACGCGGGGCTTGTCGCCCGAGCTGCGCGAACAGTTCGCACCGGCCCAGCGCATCAAGCTGCCCATGCGCGAAGGCCAGCGCAGCTTGAATTTGTCGAATGCGGTGGCGGTCACCGTGTTCGAGGCGTGGCGGCAAAACGGCTTTGCCGGGGCCAGCCCGGCGCCTGGCCTGCCCGCTCAGGCGTAAATGCGCACCAGCGACTCGGCCGCGCACACCGGTTTGTCGCTGCCCTCACGCTCCACCGTCACGTTCCACTGAAACTGCATGCCGTTGCCATCAATGGGCGTGGCCGAATGCAGGTGCAGGTGCGCCCGCAAGCGACTGCCCACCGGCACCGGGGCCATGAAACGCACCTTGTTCAAGCCGTAATTGACGCCCATGCGGGCCGATGTGACCACGATGTTTTTGTCAAAGAACTGCGACAGCAAGGACAGGGTCAAAAAGCCGTGTGCGATCGGTGCACCAAAGGGGCCTTGTTGGGCCCTCTCCACGTCGACGTGGATCCACTGGTGGTCACCCGTGGCCTCGGCGAATTGGTTCACCTGTTGCTGGGTGATGGTGACCCATTCGGTGGCGGTCACGTCTTGGCCGACACAAGCGGCCAATTCGGCCAAGTTTGCAAATGTTTTCATGGACAGGACTTTATTCACCTGAGCGTCTTGAGGGTGTCGATGTCGTGACACAAGCCAAGATCGGGCTCATGCAGCAGGAGGCGTCTCGCTGGCGCTCATCTTCCGTAGCTCTTCACGCAAACGGGCCAATTCAACGCGGTAGTTTTGTGCGTCGCCGTAATCGGCAAAGCCGTGGTAGTGCGCATGCGCCTGCATCCGGCGTCGGGCATGCTTGATGGGGCACCAGTACTTTTCGGTCAACGCGACCACCTCACGGCCATAGGCCATCAGGCCATTGCCATAAGAGCAATACGCGCAATTGATTTTTTCCAGCCAGTTCAAATAGGCCAGATGCGTGCGGTCATAAACAAAATAGGCGGACCGCTTGACCCGGGGGATGCCGCACAAGGGAAAACACACCCATTGGTAGAGCGTGATGAAGGCGTCCAGCAGCAGCATGGGCAGCAGCACGGGGTAGATGAAGGGCACACACAGCACATGCCGCCAATCGGCCGTGAGCACATAACCGAGCAAGCCCTCCTTGAAGCGCTTTTGCTGCGCCAACACCTCTTTTTCAAAGCGCACCTTGTGCTCTTCAAAATCGGCCTGCCACTGCTGGCGGCGGCTTTTGGCCTCTTGCTCTATGGCGGCTTCCAGTTGCTGGATACGAACCAGAAATTCCTGAATTTGGGGGTTCATGGTGTCTCCTTGGACGGCAAATGGCATCAGCACACGACCGGTGCGTCCCCACAAGAATGGGTTGCTGTGCTTCAGAGAGGGGGCACTGCTGCGAGACCACCTTAACACCATGCCCATCCGCTCATAATCCATCACGGATGGTTTGACCCCATGGACACCCCGACTGGGCGTTTGGGCGCTGAACTGAACGGACAGATGCACAGAGCCACTAAAATCTGATCCTGTTCCAAATAGAGTGCCTCTGTTGTACCTTTCTCCCAACCCTTCTCAGCCACAGCACATTGCCATCATCATGGACGGCAATCGCCGCTGGGCCAAAAAACGCTTCATGCCTGCCGCTTTGGGCCATGCAGCGGGTGCACAGCGGGTGCGCGACATCGTCAAAACCTGCGGCGAATTAGGCATTCCGCAACTGAGCCTGTTTGCGTTCAGCACCGAGAACTGGAAACGCCCCGAAGAAGAGGTCAGCAGCCTCATGGGCTTGTTCACGACCTACCTGAAAAAAGAAATTCGCAACATGAACACCAACGGGGTGCGCTTGAAGGTGCTCGGTGACACGGGGCGATTTTCTCCGTCACTGCAAGCGCTGATCGCCGATGCCCAGGCCCAAACAGCGAACAACACGGTCATCACTTTGAACATTTGCGCCAACTACGGTGGCCGCTGGGACATGCTCCAGGCCACCAAAGCCTGGCAAAAAGCACATCCCGACACACCGCTGGACAGCCTGACCGAAGAAGCCCTGGCCCCTTACCTCAGCACGGCCGACGCACCCGAAGTCGATTTGCTGATCCGCACGGGTGGAGAGTCACGGGTGAGCAACTTCCTGCTTTGGCAAGCGGCTTATGCCGAACTGTTTTTCTGCGACGAATTGTGGCCAGACTTCACCCCCGAAACCCTGAAACAGGCGCTGGCCTGGTTTGCCACGCGCGACCGGCGCTTTGGTTCCTCTGCCCCTTTGTGAAGCAGCGGCCAGCCCAGCTTCAAGCGCTGGCTTCGACCTGATGGTGGTCCACCTGCACCACCGTGGGCCGTCCCAATATCTCCAGCAACACCGCCACCCGTTTGCTGGACACGTTTTGCACCAACCCCTCGATGGCACCCAAGGCGGTGTGCTTCAGGCGCACTTTTTGCCCCACCTTGAGCTGGTTGAGCTCCTCGATCGTGGCCTGATCGCGCAATTGCTCCATCTGACGAATACGTTGCACCACATCGTCGTGCAACAAGGCGGGCTCAAAACCAAATCGAACAAGGTTGCTCACCCCTTTGGTGCTGCGCACGGCTGAAATGCTTTGCTCAGTGCGGCGGGGTCGAAACAGGATGTAGCGCGGAAACATGGGCTCAAACAGCGCCACCGGGCCTAGTTCGGTTTTTTTGAACTTTTTAAATAAGGGCAAATAGGCCTCAAAGCTCTGTTGTTCCAAATTGAACAGGGCAACAGATTCTTGTTTGGGCTTGGTGTAAGCCAGATACCAGCGGCTCAGGCCAGTTTGGTCAATTTCTACGATCTCAGAATTCAATAGGACACCCATTTCCTGTCGGTCAAGCCAATTGGTCAACTATTTTAAAGACCATTGACCGATCTCAAGACCCTTGCTTGAAAAAACAAACCCCGCCGAAGCGGGGTTTGTTCTCAGGACCCAAAATCGTTAAAAATACAAAATCAAACTTATCTATTCAAGTGGGATTCATCACGATCTCAGGCCAAATGGTTCAGGCAATCACGAAAGGCGCACGGTCCTGACCTTCGATCCATTTGGGCGCTTTGCCGCGGCCGGTCCATGTTTGGCCCGTGGCTGGATCGCGGTATTTGGCCGCCACTTTGCTCATGGACTTGGGGGCCGAAGTTTTGGCACCGCGGCCAGGAAAAACGTCTTGAGCGGTCAAGCCATATTCGGCCACCAACTCGCGCACCTTGGCCACCGCACTGGCAATTTCATTTTGACGGGCTTGGGCAATTTCTTGCTCCAAGGCTTCGCGCTTTTGCAATAACTCTTTGTAGGACATTGACATATTAAACCCCTTAAAATAATGAAAACACACGAATATACATCAAAGTCGCTTATTTCTACGAGCTGGCGACCTATTATTTGAGTTTAATCGCGAGAATAACCATCGGCATTCATGCTGCAAGGCTATTTTTTTTCAGGCATTCCGTGTCGGATCTCTGATGCCCCTGATAATCACGGATGAATGTGAATCAGAATATCGAATACTTGAATTCTATTTTTGTACGCAGGGCAAATGAAGGCAATCTATGGCGGTTTACTGGGTCGGTGACATACAAGGCTGCGACGCGCCCTTGGCACGTTTGCTGGACGAGGTGGCGTTTTCGCCAAGCCGCGACCATTTGATCGTTTTGGGCGACCTGGTCAATCGAGGCCCAGACTCTGCCGGCGTGCTGCGCCGCTTGATGGCGCTCCAAGGCAGTGTGCAATGCCTGCTGGGCAACCACGATTTGCATGCCTTGGCCGTGTTGTGGGGCTTCAGCCGCACCAAGCGGTTGGACACACTCGACGACCTGATGCAAGCGCCCGACCGCGCAGCCTTGGTTGACTGGCTGCGGCAGCAGCATCTGGCCCTGTGGTCTCACGGGGTGTTGTCGGTCCATGCGGGGGTCTTGCCCAGCTGGACCCTGGCGCAGACCTTGGCCCTGGCCAATGAAGTACAAACCGTTTTGCGTGGCCCAGACCTACCTCATTTTTTGGCCCACATGTATGGCAACGAGCCTGACGCCTGGCACGATGACTTGACGGGGCTGAACCGTTGGCGGGTGGTGGTCAACGCTTTGACGCGGCTGCGCTTTTGCTCGGCCGATGGCACCATGGAATTCGCCACCAAAGACAGCGCCGCACATGCGCCGCAAGGCTTCATGCCCTGGTTCGATGTGCCGGGGCGGCGCACGGCCGACATCACGGTGGCCTTTGGCCATTGGTCCACCCTGGGCTGGCTGGGGCGACCCAATGTTTGGTCTTTGGACACCGGTTGTGTCTGGGGCGGCTGTCTGAGCGCCATGCGTCTGGGAGACGACGGGCAGCACACGCGGGTTCAGGTGGCCTGCGCTCAGGCGCAGGTGCCGGGCTGAGGGCAGGGGCTCAACCGCCCGGCTTGAGCAAGACCACCAAAGCCCCCGCCCCACCTTCTGCGGGCTTGGCCTGCACAAAAGCCATCACCTGGTCTTTTTGCACCAACCAACTGTGCACCTTGGACTTGAGCACCGGGGTTTTGCCCGGTGAGCCCAAACCTTTGCCATGCACCACACGCAAGCAACGCACGCCCTGTC
>JAKFXJ010000023.1 GCA_021731425.1 Limnohabitans sp.
GCGCGCGCAGTTCCCTGCTTTGGGTTCGCAGATGGTGTGCAACGCCATTTATGCGGTCTCCAAAATGGCCCGGCTTATTTACCAGCATCCCAAAAGCCCCTACAACCCAACCCTGAACCCGGGCGCTGCCCTGCCCCTTTTGCGTTTTGCCGACAGTTGCCCGGTTTACTTTGACCGCCATACCTTGAGCCTGAAGCCGGGTCAGTTGTCGCTGTTCACCATGGATGGGCGTATACGCTTCGAGTTGGCATTGGGCGAGGATAAGTTGGCCATTTTTGACGAGGCCAAGTTGCGCGAAATAGTGTTGAACGAGCGCGTCGACAAGGTGTTTGAGTTGTCGTTTTTTCTGGACTCGGTCGATTTGGCCGATTCGGGCGAGTACGTGGTGCCCATGGCGCAATCGGCATCGACTGCCCCGCCTTCGCGTTTGATTCCCGAGTATGTTTCTGTTGAGGTAAAGCCATGAAGTCAGGTTCTGCGATGTCCGAGTTGCGCATGGCGCTATGGGAAAACAAGTCTGCATGGCGTCAAGCGGTGTTGATGAGTTGGGTGATTGGTTTGTTGGGCTTCACCTCCACGGTGTACATGCTGCAGGTTTACGAGCGGGTGGTGAACAGTCGCGACGTGATGACGCTCTTGATGTTGACGGTGGTCACCTTGGGGGCCTATGCGGTGATGGAGCTGATCGAGAAGTTCCGTTCGCGTTTGTTGTGGGGTGCCGGCATCGAGTTTGAGTTGCGCATGGCCAACCGTGTCTACAACGCGATGTTTGACGGTTTGCTGAAAAAGCAAATGGGTGGCGCTCTGTCGGTGCAAAACGATTTCAAAACCGTGCGCGATTTCTTCAATAACCCGGCTTTGGGGGCGATGTTTGAGTTGCCTATTGCGCTGTTGTCGCTGGTGTTGATTTTTGCCATCAGCCCGGTGCTGGGTTGGGCGGCTTTGGTGGGGGCAGCAGCGCAGACGTTGGTGACTTGGCTGATTCAGCGCACGTCACGCGAGCCTTTGCAAGAGGCGCAGCGCCGTTCGCAAGAGGCACAGACTTATGCCGAGGCTTCGCTGCGCAATGCGCAGGTGATGGAGTCGATGGGCATGCTGGACGCCGTGATGGGCCAGTGGCAGAAAAAGCAGCGGGCGTTTTTGGCGTTCCAAGCCAAGGCATCGGAGTCAGCGGGCGGCTTGAACGCGGTATCCAAGTTGTTGCAACAGTTGATGGGTTCGGTGTTGTTGGGTTTGAGCGCTTGGCTGTTGCTGTTCAATGCCCTGAATGGCGGCGAGGCCATGATGATCATCAGCTCGGTTTTGGGGGGGCGCTTGCTGGCGCCACTGACGCAAATTGCCCAGCAGTGGAGCGCGGTGGCCACGGTGTCGAGCGCCTGGACGCGTTTGTCGGTTTTGCTCGAGAACGTGCCCGCGCGTGAAAAGAACATGGCTTTGCCAGCGCCCAAGGGTGAGTTGACGGTGGAGGGCTTGGTGGCCGCAGCGCCAGGACAGTCTCAGGCGATTTTGCGCGGCTTGCAGTTTGGCTTGCCCGCAGGTCAGGTGTTGGCGGTGGTGGGGCCTTCGGCTTCGGGCAAGACATCGTTGGCCAAGTTGTTGTTGGGCATTTGGCAGCCGCAGGCAGGCAAGGTACGCCTCGATGGCGTGGATGTGCACGCTTGGGACAAGGCCGAACTGGGTCCTTACCTGGGCTATTTGCCGCAAGGGGTCGAGTTGCTGGAGGGCACGCTGGCCGAAAACATTGCCCGCTTTGGCGATTTGGACAGGCCCCGCATTGAGCAAGCTGCAGCTTTGGTGGGCTTGCATGAATTCATTTTGGCTTTGCCCAAAGGCTACGAGACACCTGTGGGCCGAGATGGCGGTTTGCTGTCGGGCGGCCAACGTCAGCGTGTGGCGTTGGCGCGTGCTTTGTATGGCGATCCTGTTTTTGTGGTGTTGGACGAGCCCAATTCGAGCCTGGACGAGGCGGGCGATGCGGCCTTGACGAAGGCGATTGCCACGATGAAGTCGCGTGGCACGACGTTTGTCATCAATACGCACCGCACCAGTGTGCTGTCGGTGTCTGATCGGGTGTTGGTGCTCAAGGATGGGGCGCAGCAGCTGTATGGCCCGACTGCTGAGGTGATGCAAAAGCTGATGCCCGCTGCGGCATCTGTGTCGGCGCAGGCTGCGTGAGGTTCAAGATGAAAAATAACAATATGGTGTTGCGCGATCCTTTGTCCACGGTGATGTGGACCTTCAAGCGCGAGTTTTTGACGGTGGCGGTGTTCAGCATGGTGGTCAACCTGTTGATGCTTACCCCCACTTTGTATATGTTGCAGGTGTATGACCGGGTCATGATCAGTCAGAGTCAATTGACTTTGCTGGTGGTGTCGCTGTTGACGGTGTTCTTGTTTGCCATGATGGCTTTTGCAGAGTGGTCTCGCTCGATTTTGCTGGTCCGTACCGGGGTCAAGCTCGATCAGGCTTTGAGCCAAAAGGTGTTCCGGTCGAGCTTTTTGTCGTACCTCAACCCTTCCGAGTCCGACCCGGCCAAAGCGTTTGGTTATCTGATTGGCCTGCGGCAGTTCATGACGGGCAATGGGGTGTTCGCTTTGTTTGACAGCCCTTGGGTGCCGATTTACATAGGGGTGCTTTTCTTGCTGCACCCGGTCTTGGGCATGGTGGCTATTGTGTTCGCCTTGATCCAGACTTCGATTGCATGGTATGGACACAGACTGGGGATGCAGGCCCAAACGGCTTCTGGTCAGTCGCAGGGCGATGCGCAAAAATTCATGCAGTCCAAGCTGCGCAACATTGAGGTGTTGTCGTCCATGGGCATGCTGGAGGGGTTGATGGCCCGCTGGCAACGGTTGCAGCACAAAGCCTTGTTGCAAGGCGGCACGGCGCAGCAGCGCCTGGGGGTGGTCTCGGCGGTGAGCAAGTTTGTGCGTTACACCCAGCAGTCCTTGAGTTTGGGCGTGGGCGCGTGGCTGGTGATCGAGGGGCAGATCAGCCCGGGCGCGATGATCGCGGCCAACGTGTTGATGACCCGGGCTTTGGCGCCGATTGATTTGCTGGTGATGTCTTGGCCCGGCTTTTTGTCAAGCAAGCAGGCTTATGAGCGCCTGCGTGAGTTGATGGGCTTTCAGCACAAGGGGCGAGAGAAGACTTTGACCGATGTGCCTTTGGGGCAACTCAAGGTCGAGGGCTTGACGGTGCGTGTGCCAGGCCGCGACAAGCCTGTGTTGAGCAAGGTGGACTTTGTGGCGTTGCCGGGCACGGTGACGGTGGTGTTGGGCCCTTCGGGTTCTGGCAAGTCCACCCTCGCGCGTGCCATGCTGGGGATTTGGCCCGAGTTTGAAGGGCGCATTTTGCTGGATGATCAGGACATCACGCAGTGGACGCGTGAGAGTCTGGGGCCCCATTTGGGCTATTTGCCACAAGACATCGAGTTGTTCGATGGCACGATCGCCGAGAACATTGCCCGCATTGGCGAGGTGGACTCTGAGAAGGTCATTGCCGCTGCGCAGGCGGCGGGTTTGCACCAGATGATTTTGCGTTTTCCCAAGGGTTACGACACCCGGGTGGGACAAGCGGGCTCATTCTTGTCCGGGGGGCAGCGCCAGCGAATTGGCCTGGCGCGCGCTTTGTACGGGCAACCGGTCTTGGTGGTGCTGGATGAGCCCAATGCCAACCTGGACGACGAGGGCGAAAACGCCCTGCTCAATGCGGTGCTGTTGCTCAAGCAGCAGGGCAAGACGGTGGTCTTGATCAGTCACCGCCAAGGGGTGCTCAAGGTTGCCGACCGTTTGGTCATCATGCAAGACGGCCTGGTGGTGGCCAGTGGCCCGCGCGATGGCGTGTTGGCCGCTTTGCAAAAGCAGCGTGATGCGGCCGCTGGTGCGTCTTTGCCATCGGCTCAGCCTGCGACTTAATTCGCCGTTTATCGGTCAGTCATTTCGATTTTTTGGGGTTTGTGATGTTGAATCAAAAATTGTCTGCTCAAAAGAGCGCACCCGTTGAGGATGTGAATGCCAAAGCGAATGGCGAGGAGGCTTCGTTGCGAGCCTCTTCGAACACGGCAGGCATTGGTCGCAAGGGCTTGTGGGTCTTGGGCTTGGGTTTGGGGGGCTTTTTGTTGTGGGCAGCTTTGGCGCCCTTGGACGAAGGCGTTCCCACCGCCGGTGTGGTGAGCATCGACACCAAGCGCAAGCAGGTGCAGCATTTGTCGGGCGGTATCGTCAAAGAAGTGCTGGTGCGAGAGGGTGAAGTGGTCAAACAAGATCAGGTGCTGATGCGTCTGGACGAGGCGGTGACCCGTGCCAACTTTGAGTCGGTGCGTCAGCGTTACTTGGGCCTGAATGCGATGCAAAGCCGTTTACGGGCTGAGCAGAGTGGCGCCGACAAGGTGACGTTTTCACCCGAGGTGATGGCGGCCACATCGGACCCGTTCATGGCGATACAGGTGAATAACCAGCGCCAGTTGTTCGATTCGCGCAGGCAGGCTTTGCGGGCTGAGTTGCAAAGCATGCAAGAGGCCATGCAGGGCATGCGCGTCCAGCGTGAGTCGGCGCAGGCGGTGGTGGTGCAGCGACAGCGACAATTGGCCATCCTGAATGAAGAGTTGGTCAATGTCCGTGAGTTGGTCAAGGATGGCTATGCCCCACGCAACCGGCAGATGGAAATTGAGCGTATGTTGGCCGATGTGCAAGCGGGGTTGGCTGACTTGAACGGCAGCATGCTGCGGGCCAGCAGCGCCATTGCCGAGATGACACAACGCAGTTTGGCGCGGCAGTCTGAGTACCGCAAAGAGGTGGAGTCATTACTGGCCGATGTGTCGCGCGAGGTGCAGGCCGATGCTGAGAAATTCACCGCCATTCAGGCCGATTTGAAGCGGGTCGATATCCGTGCCCCGGCCGATGGCCAGGTGGTGAGCCTGGCAGTGCAGACGGTGGGTGCGGTGGTGCAGCCTGGCCAGAAGTTGATGGACATCGTGCCAGAGCGCCAAGCGCTGGTGCTGGAGGCGCACATCGCGCCACATTTGATTGACAAGGTGCAGGCAGGCTTGTCCACGGACATTCGCTTCAACACTTTTGCGCACTCGCCCCAGTTGGTGGTAGAGGGCAAAGTAATTTCGGTGTCGGGTGATTTGTTGTCCGACCCAGCCAATCCGCAGATGAGCTACTTCTTGGCACGCCTGGAAGTCACCCCTGAGGGCATGAAGACCTTAGGCAATCGCCAAATGCAGGCGGGTATGCCCGCCGAGGTGGTGATCAAAACCGGCTCGCGTTCCATGCTGACATACATGCTGAACCCCTTGCTCAAGCGCTTGGCCGGTTCCATGAAGGAGGAGTGATGGCTTTGACTGTTCAACACACTTTGATGGGGCTGGCTTTGGCCGCCGTGTGCTCGGCAGCACCGGCCATGAATTTGCTGCAAGCCTATGAGGTGGCTTTGGAGCAGGACGCCAATGTGCGCGCTGGGCGTGCGGCTTTGGCTTCGGGCTTGGAGCGGTTGCCGCAAGCGCGTTCGCAATTGCTGCCTTTGGTGAGCGCCAATTTTGGCCGCAATCAAAACCAGCTGTCCACCACGTCGGTGAACATCTTGGGCAATGAGTCCGTCAACCGCGATAACTATTTCAGCTTTAACCAGTCCTTGACACCGCGCCAGCCGCTGTTCAATTTGCCCCGCTACTACCAGTACAGGCAGGCCTATGACCTGGTTCAGGAGTCCCACGCCAATTACGAACGGGAAGTTCAAAATTTGGTGGTGCGCGTTGGTGGGGCCTACATGGAAGCGCTTCTGGCTTCCGAAAGTCTAAAACTGGTAGAGGCCCAAAAAAAGCAATACACCACGGTTCTGGAAGCTGCACGTAAAGCTTTGAGTGCGGGCACCGGGACACGAACTGACATTGATGATGCCCAATCGCGCTTGGACATGGCGCTGGCCAATGAGCTGGGAGCACGCCAAAACGAAGACTACACACGCAGACAGCTGGAAGTATTGGTGAATCTGCCTGTGATGGCGTTGTCGGGCATAGGCGCAAAAGGTGAGGCTGCGTTACCGGACGTGGTCAAGGCGCTGCCCGAGTGGGTGGAGTTGGCCCAAACTGGCAACCCAGAAGTCAAGGGTTTGTTGGCACGACTGGAGGCGGCTGACAAGGATGTGTTCCGTGCCAAATCCGCACACGCCCCAACCCTGGAGGCCGTTGCCCAATGGTCTGACAGTGGCAATGAGAACGTGACACGCATCAACTCAAGCTTCGAGAACAAGGCCATCGGCTTCCAGCTGACAGTGCCGCTGTACCAAGGCGGCGCCGTCAGTTCGCAAGTGCGACAAGCGGTGGCCGAAAAGACCCGGATAACAGAGTCATTGGAAGCTTTGCGACGCGATTTGAGCTTGAGGGTGCACAAGGAGTATCGCGGCATCACGGAGGGAACGCTTAGGATTCGTGCGCTGGAGCAGGCTCAGCGCTCAGCTGCCCAGATGCTGGACTCGACGATCAAGTCCCAACGTGCGGGTGTTCGGTCGATTTTGGATGTACTCAATGCCGAGCAGCAGGTGGCAACAGTCAACCGTGACTTGATTCAGGCGCGGTATGTATATCTCATCTCACGTTTGCGTCTCAATTCATTGGCAGGGATGGACCCCTTGGCGATCGTGACAGAAATCAATCAAGCCTTTGCCCCTTGAGGGGCTGACCTTTGAACTCCGTCTCATCAACGCTTACAACATCCTGGCCAACGCCGCCTGCAAATGCTCTGACGGCAAGCGCTTGAAGCCCGTGCGGGCAAAGCGCTGCAGGCGCCCTTGCATGAAGGCGACCAGCACTGAGGCGGTCACTTGGGCATCGGCGGTGGGGGTGGCCGAGTCGCTGGTTTTGAGGGTCTGGCGCAGTTGCGCCTCGATCTTGTCGAACAGCAGGTTGATGCGTTCTTGCAGGCGTTCGTGCTCCAGCACCAGCGCGTCGCCAATCATGACGCGGCTCATGCCGGGGTTTTTCTCGGCAAATTGAAACAACAGCGCCACGATGCGGCCCGCTTGTTGGGCCCCCGCGGGTTCGCGGTCGGTGACCTGGCGGATCAGGCCCATGGTGGACTGGTCGACAAAGTCAATCAGGCCCTCGAACATCTGCGCCTTGCTGGCAAAGTGCCGGTACAGGGC
>JAKFXJ010000126.1 GCA_021731425.1 Limnohabitans sp.
CCATGTGGTTGATGAAGTGCGGCAGCTCGTTGCTGGTGTAGCTGCCTTTGAAGTGCGGTGCGCAATTGATGTGGTAGTTCGCGTTGACCAGCCAGTGCGTATCGAACACCACCAAGGTGTCCACCCCCATGGCACGGCAGCGGCGGCTGATTTCTTTGTGGCCGTCGATGGCGCTTTGGCGCGTGCCAAAACGCGGCCCCGGTATTTCGCTCAGGTACATGCTGGGCACGTGGGTGATTTTGGCGGCGAGGGCAAGTTGTCCCATGGGGTGTCCTTTGAATGGGCTTTGAATCAGATGACGTGCAACAAGGTCAAGCCCCACACCAGCCAAAGCCCCAGCAGCACCAGCATGCTGGCCGCAAAGAGTTTGAAGCGCGTGAACACCACATTGCGGCCGCAATGCACCACACTGTGGCCCACTCTCAGCAACACATACATACAGGCCAACACCAAAGCGCCGATGCTGACCGTTTGCGTGACATAAAGACCGGTACACGCCACATAAAACATGACCGGTGTTTCAAACAAATTGGAGAAATTGTCCGCACAGCGGGTGTCTTTGAGGGCCGCCGCAAACTCGCTGCGCGTGGACACTTTTTGGGGGTGCACTCGCAGCGCCTTGAATTGACGAACGCGCTCGCGAAAAGTCAAATAAGCAACCACCAGCACCAAAGCCATCATGGCAAATACAGGTGCCCAAATGGCCAATGGGTTCACAGTCATCTTGATCTCCAGTTGGAAGGTCGTTGTACTCAAACGCCCCAATGTGGGATGTGGTGACTGCCGAGGCTGACCGCCACGTTTTTGGGTTCACAAAACACTTCGTAGCTCCAGGTTCCGCCTTCGCGGCCGGTGCCGCTGGCCTTTGTGCCGCCAAAGGGTTGGCGCAGGTCGCGCACGTTCTGGCTGTTGACAAAGCACATGCCCGCTTCCACCGCAGCGGCCACGCGGTGGGCTTTGCCCAGGTTCTCGGTCCACACGTAGCTGGACAGGCCATATTCGATGTCGTTGGCTTTTTCAATCGCATCCGCCTCGTCCTTGAAGGGGATCAAGCAGGCCACTGGGCCAAAAATTTCTTCTTGGGCGATGCGCATGCGGTTGTCGACGTCGGCAAACACAGTGGGCCAGACGAAGTTGCCGTTCTTCACATGCGCGGGCAGGTCGGCGGCGTAGCCGGGTTGGTCCAAGCCACCACACAGCATGGTCGCGCCTTCTTTGGGTCCGAGTTCGATGTAGCTGCGCACCTTCGCCAAGTGGGCCTTAGAGATCATCGGGCCGACGATGGTTTTTTCATCCAGCGGGTCGCCCACGGTGATGCGTTTGGCCCGCTCGGCGAACTTGGCGGCAAAGTCGGCATAAATGCTTTGCTGCACCAGGATGCGGCTGCCAGCGGTGCAGCGCTCGCCGTTATTGGAAAAGATCATGAAGATGGCGGCGTCCAGTGCACGGTCCAAATCAGCGTCTTCAAAAATCACAAAGGGGCTCTTGCCGCCGAGTTCCATGCTGAACTTCTTGAGACCCGCGCTTTGCACAATGCGGTTGCCCGTGACGGTGGAGCCGGTGAAGCTGATGGCCCGCACATCGCGGTGTGAGACCAGCGGCTCGCCCGCCTCTTTGCCGTAGCCGTGCACCAGGTTGAGCACGCCAGCGGGCACACCCGCCTCAAGCGCCAGCTCGCCCAGCCGCGCTGCGCTTAAGGGTGAGAGTTCGCTCATCTTGAGGACGGCGGTGTTGCCAAAAGCCAGGCACGGCGCGACCTTCCAGGTGGCAGTCATGAAGGGCACGTTCCAGGGGCTGATGAGGGCACACACGCCCACCGGGTGGAACAGCGTGTAGTTCAGGTGTGTGGGCGTGGGGTAGGTGTGGCCGTCCACGCGGGTGCACATCTCGGCAAAGTAGTGGAAGTTGTCGGCCGCACGCGGTACCAGCTGCTTGCCGGTCTGGCTGATGGTCTGGCCGCAGTCGCGTGTCTCGGTCTCCGAGATGTCAGGCACATGTTTCGTGATCAGGTCGCCGAGCTTGCGCATGATCTTGGCCCGCTCTGTGGCGGGCGTGGCAGCCCACTTGGGGAATGCGGCTTTGGCGGCGGCCACAGCGGCATTGACTTCTGCTTCGCCGCCCGAGGCCACTTCGGCCAGCACCTCTTGTGTGGCTGGGTTGACGGTTGCAAAGTAGTCGCGGCCTGCGACGCTTTTGCCGTTGATGAGGTGGTCGATTTTCATGTTCATGCTTTCACAAGGGTATTGATCAATGCCCCGATGCCTTCAATCTCGGTGACCACCACATCGCCTGGGTTGACGTTGACGATGCCGTCAGGCGTACCGGTCAGGATCAGGTCACCGGGCTTGAGTGTCATGAAGCTGCTGAAGTACTCGATGAGGGTGGGCACATCGAACACCATGTCAGCGGTGTTGCCGCTTTGTGTGACCTGGCCATTGACGGTGGTCTGCAGCTTGAGCGCCATGGGATTGGGGACGTCTGCTGCATCGACCAGCCAGGGGCCGATCGGCGTGCAGGTGTCGCGGTTTTTGACGCGCAGGTTGGGGCGGTACCAGTTCTCCAGGTAGTCGCGGATGGCGTAGTCGTTGGCCACGGTGTAGCCGCCCACAAAGTCGTAGGCATCGGCTTTCTTCACGCGGCGTGCGGTGCGGCCGATGACCACAGCCAACTCACATTCGTAATGCATGTACTTCACGTCTGCCGGGCGCAGGGTGAGGGCCTTGTGCCCGATCAGCGAGGCTTCGCCTTTCATGAAGGCCAGCGGTTCTTCGGGGGCCTTGAAGGCGAGCTCCTTGGCATGGTCGGCGTAGTTCAGGCCCAGCGCGATCACGGTGCGTGGCTGGGGCACTGGCACCAGCGGCGGCAGCCAGACGACCTCGTCAAAGTCCACGCGCTGGCCTTGGTGCGGGCCTTGGGTGATGAGCAACTGGCCGTCGGACTCGATGGCCAACTGAATGGCCCCCGACCAGGCAATGCGTGCGTGTTTCATACAGCCTCTCCCTGCACAGTTTGGACCCACGGGGCAAAGCCGGTGACGGTCAGGCACACGGTGTCACCCGCACGGGCACGGGGCCTTTGGCCTTGGGCCAGCACATCGGTGCCCAGCATCAGCACATCGCCCGCTTGCAGGCTCATGAACTCGCCGACATCGGCCAGCAGTCGGTCTACCGGACGCACCAGCTCTGACAGATGCACGGTCTGTACCTTTTGGCCATTGAGCTGAACCATGATGCTCAGCGATGGCAGGTCCAAGCTGGCCCACGGGACCGGGGGAGAACCACATCCCAAATAGCCATCTCGGCAACGGAACTTGACGGGTGGACGGTAATAACTTTCGTGGGGCACGGACCAGTCGTTGAGCAGTACCACGCTGTCCGGCAGGCCATCGGTACCCATCACCAGTCCCAGCGTGGCCCCAATGTCCACCTCTTTCACCCCATCTTCCAGCAGCAAGCTGCCGCTGGGGTTGAATGTGTTGGCCGATTTGACATAGAGCACAGGTGCCCGGGTAGGGCCTTTGTACGGGTCTTGTGCCATGCGCGGGGCCCACAAGTCCCACTCGCGCTGAAAATTCAAGAGGCAGCCGTAAACGGTGCCCGCAGGTTGCCAATGTTTCATGGTGCAGCTTTCTTTTTGCGGGTGGACTCGGGTGCAGGGGCGGGTCCATCGCCCTCTAGGGCAATCACTTGGTCGAGCAGGGCATACAAATCTTGCAAGGCGGTTTTGCCCAGTTGCCCTTCCATCCAGGCGTAGTGGGCTTCGATGCTCTGCGACAAGGCCTGAACCTTGGCCAGCCCCAGTGCCGTCGCACGCACCACCGTCCGGCGGGCGTCTTGCGGGCAGCGGTGGCGCTCGATCAGGCCGTCACGCGCCATGCGGGTGAGTACACCCGTCAGGCTGGGCCCCAGCAAGAACGCTTCTTTGGCGACCCGTCCGGTTTCCACCCCGGCGCTGTCGTGGGCGTGTTCGCCCAGCACCCGCAGCACCCGCCACTGTTGGTCAGACAGGCCGTGCGAGCGCAGGCTGGGGCGGGTGTGGCCCATGACCGATTCGCGTGCCTGCAAGAGCAGGCGCGGCAGGTTGCGATGGATGAACGGGGTGTTGGGCATTTATTTAACATGTTAATTGATTGGGGTGGGTTTTGTCTGCGTGTTTTCCCTTGATGAAGCCCGTTGGTGAGCCGATTTCGGCTTCTGTAGGCATTTCGTGGGGCAGTTAAATTGCCAAATACGTGTTATTTGGTATTAAAAAACAAGGCCCAAGACTAGAATCGAGCGCAATTCAACCCCTCCTTGTCTCGCGGCACGCCATGACGGTGCATGTCATTCATGGCCAGTCAGTCCACACACCTTCCACCGCCGCAGGCTTGAACGATCGATGAAAAACCTCAGCCTCAAACTACAACTGTCCCTGAGTGCGATGGCCTTGGCCATGGCACTGCTGCTGTCTCAATTTGTCATGCAATTTCACGTGATGCGCACGGACATCGTGCAAAGGATTGAAAAACACGAGTTCCGCCAGTTGAGCGAGTTGGCCAGCCACCTCGATGAAAAACTGCAGGACAGCGTCAACATGCTGGACAAGGTGGCCAGCCATGTGCCTGCGGCTTCGATGGGTCAACAGGACAGTCTGGAAAAGCTCCTCCAGGATGAGAAGGCCTTGCTGACGGTGTTTGACGACCTCTACGTCTTTGACGCCAAGGGTGTCGTCTTGGTGGACTGGCCGGTCAAGCCGGGCCGCAGGACCTTGGACATGTCCACCCGGGACTACATTCAGGGCGTCATCAAGACCGGCAAACCGGTGATTTCAGCGCCCATTTTGGGCCGGGCCACACAGCAGCCCATCGTGGTCATCGCTGCCCCGATCATGGATGCCAACCAGCAGCTGGTGGGCATCATGGGCGGGGTGCTCAACTTGTACAAGCCCAATTTGTTGGGATCGATTGCCAGCCGCAAAAATGGCGAAACGGGTTATTACTACCTGGTCAGTCAGGACAGGCTGCGCATTGCCCACCCCGATCCAGCGCTGATTTTCAAGACCGTCCCCCCCTAACAGCGGTAACCTCCCTTTTGAAAATGCCATGAAAGGTTTTGAGGGCACACAAGAGGGTGTCAACACGCGGGGTGTCAAAGGGCTGTTCACCTTCAAAAAACTGTCCAGCACGGGATGGATCGTGGCTTCTGTGGTGCCCTCTGCAGAGGCCTTTGCGCCTGTCGAAAACCTCTACCGAAAAATGCTGGCACTCAGTGGTTTGTTGCTGCTGGTGATGGCACCGTTGTTGTGGCTCTTTGTGGCGCGGGTGGTGCGCCCCTTGGATGTGTTGGCTCTGGCCATGCACCAGACAGCGGCCCGCATGCGCGATGGGCAGGTGGTCGCCCCCATTGCCCAAGTGGTCGGCCGTGAGATCAAGATGGTCACCCACGCCTTCAACGAATTCGTGGAAGCGCGTCAGCACGCCGAAAAAGATCTGGCCATGGCGCGGGACGCCGCACAAGCGGCCAATGCTTCCAAAAGTGACTTTTTGGCCAACATGAGCCATGAAATTCGCACGCCCATGAACGGCATTTTGGGCATGACCGAGCTGTGCCTGCAAACCCGTTTGACGGCCGAGCAAAGAAGCTACCTGGACATGGTGTCGACATCGGCGCATTCTTTGTTGGCCGTGATCAATGACATCCTGGACTTCTCAAAAATCGAGGCCCGCAAGCTCAGTCTGGATCCGCACCCTTTTTCCTTGCACAGCCTGATTCGGCAGGCTACACGCACACTGTCCTTGCGGGCAAGTGAAAAAGAACTTGAACTGGTGTGTGACGTGGACTGCAAGGTGCCCGACGAGGTCATTGGTGACCCCTTGCGTCTGCAGCAGGTGATCACCAACTTGCTGGGCAATGCCATCAAATTCACGGCACAGGGTGAAATTTTGCTGTTCGTGAAGCCCATGATTTCCCCGCCCAGCCGCGATGGTGTCTGGCTGGAGTTCGCGGTCAAAGACACCGGCATCGGCATCGCCCCCAACAAGCAAGCCCTGATTTTTGATGTGTTCACCCAAGCCGACTCCAGCACCGTGCGCCGGTTTGGCGGCACTGGCTTGGGTCTGGCCATCAGCCGCAGCCTGGTGCGCATGATGGGCGGCGACATCAGCGTCAACAGCCAACTCGGGCACGGCAGCACTTTCAGCTTTTATGTCAGGCTTCATACCTTGGTCGATGCCCCTCTTTGTACACAAAGCTTGTCTCCGGCTTGGGCAGGTCAAACGCTGATGCTGGTGGATGACAACGCCAGCAGTCGCAAAGTGCTCAGTCACCAATTGCAAAACTTGGGATTGCACACCGCAGCCGTAGACGGCGCAGCCCAAGCGCTGCATTCACCCCAGCTGCGTCAAGCCCGCTGCGCTCTGATCGATGTGAACATGCCTGACATCGATGGTTTTGCGCTGGCTGCGCAGTTGAGGCAGCTGTTTTCAGCCGAGCAAATGCCCATCATCATGATGGGGGCCTTGAGCGAGCAGATCAGCCAAGAGTTGCTGGATCCACAGGGCATCCAGGGCTTTTTGGTCAAACCGATCGATGTCAATGAATTGGTCAGCGTTTTGAACGGTTTGACCCGGACGATGGCCTCCTCAGCGCCCGTCCCCGCCACCACACCCGAGCCTTCATTCAAGTCGCAGCGCATTTTGTTGGTCGAGGACACGCCCATCAACCAGACGCTCGAGACGATTTTGTTGCAGCGCATGGGCTACGAGGTCAGCATTGCGAATAACGGCATTGAGGCGATTGAGGCTTTTTCTACCCGTGAATTTGACCTGATCCTGATGGACATCCACATGCCCGAAATGGGGGGGTGGAAGCCGCTGAAATCATCCGAACGCTGGAGAAAAACCAGCAGCTCAAACGCACACCCATCATTGCCGTGACGGCCAATGCACTCAAGGGGGACAAGGAGCGTTATTTGGCTGCAGGCATGGACGGTTATGTGTCCAAACCCATCGCTGTGGATGCGCTGCGCCATGAAATCAAGGGCTTGTTGCGCGAGGAGTTTCCCCGGAAATTGGCCGCTTGATGGCCGGGGGAAGACAGACAGGCGGCGCAAGCAT
>JAKFXJ010000215.1 GCA_021731425.1 Limnohabitans sp.
TTGCTGGAGTGGACGGTGCGCGACACCACCTCTCCCCGGGCCAAAGCGCCCCACCCACCCCAACACCGACCATGAACCTCATCGACTGGGTTGGCTCTTTAGCCGCCTTCCTGACCACTGCCAGCTTCATTCCGCAAGCCTGGCAGACATTTCGAACCCGTGATGTGAGCGGCATCTCGCTGGGCATGTACAGCCTGTTCACCGTGGGCGTGGCCCTATGGCTGGTCTATGGCATCTTGATGGTGGCCTGGCCCATCATCATCGCCAACACCATCACCACCAGCTTGGCGCTGATGATTCTGGTGATGAAACTCCGGTACCGCTGACGGCCGCAAAGACCTTGGAAAAATCGGTATATACCCCATGGTTTGAATCCCAGCCCCCGTATACATTGTTTGAAAAGAACGCTCGTTCTTTTTCTAACCACTTGGAGACCTATCCCATGAAAACAATGAAATACGGACTGTCCATTTTGGGTGTTGCCCTGCTGGCTGCATGCGGCGGCGGCGATGCACCCCACGGCTCCCTGCTCGATTCGCCTGTGTTGCTGCACACCCTGAGCAAAGCGCAGCTCGATGGCGGCCCCTTGGCCCCCCTGAGCGGCAAAGCCAAGTGCGATGTCAAGGTCATCTCTCTGAACTACGTCACCCCCGGCGCCAAAGGCGAACAATCCAACGCTTCTGGGGTGCTGCTGTTGCCCTCGGGCGCCGATTGCACAGCAGCAGCCCCACTGGTGGCCTATGCCAAGGGCACCGATGTTCAAAAACCCCGCACACTCGCCAACCCAGCGGACGGTGAAACCTTCCTCTTGGCGGCCATGTACGCAGGCCAAGGCTATGCCGTGGTCGCCACCGACTACTTGGGCTTTGCCAAGTCCAACTACAGCTACCACCCCTACTTGCACGCAGACTCTGAGGCCACATCGGTCATTGACTCAATCCGTGCTGCACGCAATGCCGTGTCGTCGCAGGGCGGCAAGCTCAATGGCAAGGTCATGCTGACCGGTTACTCACAAGGCGGCCACGCCTCCATGGCGGCACACCGCGCCATCGAAAAGAGCCTGTCCTCTGAAATCAATGTGGTGGCAGGCGCTCACTTGGCGGGTCCTTACAACATGTCGGGCTCGATGAAAATTCCGGACGCCATTGCCGGCTATCAGTTCTTTGTGCCCTACCTGGTCACCGCATGGCAAAAGATTTATGGCAACCTCTACAGCAATGTCTCTGACGCTTTCAAAGCACCCTATGCAGATGGCATCGAGAGCTTGCTGCCCAGCGCCACTTTGAACTACACCACATTGGTCACATCCGGCAAATTGCCGGGCATCAATGGCGAGACCCCCAACCAAGCGCGTGATGCTTTGTTCCAGTCCAGCTTCAGCAGTGACATTTTGACCAACCCCAACAATCCGACCTTCTTGGCCGCCAAAAAGAACGATTTGCTGGATTGGTCTCCCAAATCACAGACCATGCTGTGCAGCGGCAGTGGCGACCCCACCGTGCCCGCAGCAGTTCACCAGTCCGTCATGAAGGCGGCATTTGATGCCAAAGGTCTGACCAACGTCACCTCGGTGGATGTACACCCCTACATCGAAGCGACCTATGGACCGATCACCATGGCCAATATTGCCAACTACCACGGCACTTACGCACCACCGTTCTGCCACGCACAAGCCAAAGGTTTGTTCGATCTGGTGAAGTGATCCGGCCTTAAGCCGCAGCCCGTTGCAACCGATCCCGCACGCCCTCCCACTCGGGCGTGTCGGGTGGCAGCTGCACCCAAATTTGTGTGACGCCGCGGGCGTCTAAGTCGCGCAATACACCGAACAAGTCGTGCGCGGCTTGTTCGGCTGTAGTGGCTTGCTGGCGCCACAACACCCCAGCGCCCACACCTGAACCCATGCCCTGCTCGCTCGCAGGGCGCTCGGCCGACCACAGCCCCAGGTTGTTGGCGTGTGGCCCCAAGGCTTGTAATTTGTGGGCGATTTCGTCTGCCGACATCAGGCGCACCTTGGCGCGAGGCGCGTAATGCGACTCAAGCGTGCCCGAGGCGCGGGGCGCAGGCTGACCCAGCACCGCTTGGGGGGCGTCCTTGTCCAGCACGGCGCGGCCACACGCCGCTTCAATTTGCACCCGCGTGATGTGCCCGGGGCGCAGCAGCACCGGCTCGCCACGGGTGCAGTCGATGATGGTGGACTCGATGCCCACCTCGCAGTCGCCGCCATCCAAGATCAACAAATCGGAGCCCAGCTCAGACTGCACATGCAAAGCGCTGGTCGGGCTCACGCGGCCAAAGCGGTTGGCGCTGGGGGCAGACACGCCCAGCACACCCAAGAGCGCACAGGCTTGCAAAAGCTGCTGGGCCACCGGGTGCGAGGGGCAACGCAAACCAATCGAGTCTTGACCCCCCGCCGAGGCCGTCGCCACACCGCTTTGGCGCGGCAAGATCAATGTCAACGGGCCGGGCCAAAAGGCATCGATCAGTGCTTGGGCGAAGTCGGGCACTTGCGCAGCAAACACGGGCACTTGCGTGGCACTGGCCACATGCACGATCAGCGGATGGTCCGCCGGGCGGCCCTTGGCCACAAAGATTTTGGCGACCGCCGCGTCGTTGGTGGCATTGGCCGCCAAGCCGTACACGGTCTCGGTCGGCAGGCCGACCAACTGGCCGTCACACAAAGCTTGTGCAGCCTGCGCAATGGCCGCTTCGTTGGCACTGAGGATCATGCCCAACCTTAAAAGGCTTCCATGCCGAGCAAAGCGGCTGCCTGCAAGGCTGTGGTCCGCACCGCCTCGGGCGTGGCCCCGATGATGTTCAAGTGGCCCATCTTGCGGCCGGGGCGGGCCGACAACTTGCCGTACAGGTGCAAGTGCGTGCCAGGCAGCGCCAGCACCTGCGCCCAAGCGGGGCTGGTCGGGCCTTTGCCGGTGGGCGTGACTTCGGGCCACAAATCGCCCAACAAGTTGAGCATGATGGCGCAAGAGTGTTGGCGCGGCTGCGTGAGCGGCAAACCTGCCAGCGTGCGCACCTGCAAATCAAACTGCGACTGGTCGCAGGCGTTCATCGTGTAGTGGCCGCTGTTGTGCGGGCGGGGGGCCATTTCGTTGACGACAAGCTGACCGCCTTCGAGCAGGAAAAACTCCACACACAGCACGCCCACGTAGTGAAGACCTTCGGCAATCGCGCGGGTCGCGGCCACCGCTTGCGCGGCCACATCAGCAGGCACAGCCCCTTCGTACACGCTGGTCACGGCCAAAATGCCGTCGCGGTGCAGGTTCAGTTGCACCGGGAAATTCACCACCTGCCCATCGGCACCACGCGCCACAATCACTGAGCACTCGGCCTGCAGCGGCAGCATTTTTTCGAGCACGCAGGGCACGTTTTTTAACTCTGTCCAAGCGGCCACCAACTCTTCGCGGGTCTTCACGCGGATCTGGCCCTTGCCGTCGTAGCCCATGCGGGATGTTTTCAAGATGCCCGGCAGCAAATCGTCGCCCACCGCCGCCAACTGCGCCGCCGTCTCGATCACGGCATGTGGCGCGACCGGCACGCCGCAGCGCACAAAGTGGGCCTTCTCGGCGGCGCGGTCTTGCGCAATCGCGACCGACTCGGAGGCCGGAGCCACTGGGCGGTGTGCGCCCAGTGTCAGCAAGGCCGGTGCAGGCACGTTTTCAAACTCGGTGGTGATGGCCGCGCAGCGCTGCATCAATTGCGCCAAGCCCTGCTCGTCCAAATAATCGGTTTGGATGTGGTGGTGGCTCACCAGTCCGGCGGGGCTGGCCGCATCGGGGTCGAGCACAGCCGTGAAGTAACCCATGGCCTGCGCCGCTTGCACGAACATGCGGCCCAACTGACCGCCACCCATCACGCCCAGCGTGGCCATTTGGCCATTGACCATGGAGCCCGGCAGAATAGCGCGGCTCATGCGGCACCCACGGGTGGGAGGGTCATGGCACGGGCCATGGCGGTTTGCTCGGCGCGGAAGGCTTCGAGCTTTTGGCGCAAAGCCGGGTCGTTGTTGGCCAGCATGGCCACGGCAAACAAAGCCGCATTCGCCGCACCGGCTGCCCCAATGGCGAAGGTGGCCACCGGCACGCCTTTGGGCATTTGCACAATGCTGTGCAGCGAATCCACACCCGACAAAGCCTTGGTCTGCACCGGCACGCCCAGCACCGGCACCACGGTTTTGGCCGCCAGCATGCCGGGCAAATGGGCGGCGCCGCCCGCACCCGCGATGATGGCTTGCAAGCCACGCGCGGCGGAGGTTTCAGCATACGTGAACATATCGTCCGGCATTCTGTGGGCCGAAACCACGCGGGCGTCGTGAGCGATGCCAAACTGTTGGAGAATCTGGACTGCGTGCTGCATGGTGTCCCAGTCGGAGCTGGAACCCATGACGACGCCGATGAGCGCTTGAGTCATTGGGTGCTTTTCGTGATCAATGTCGAATTTTAAGGTTTCGCTCCCCTCGGAGCCGAAACACAACCCGGAACACTGCCCGCCATGATGGACGTCACGATACAAAATTTTGAAGCAGAGGTCATCGAAGCCTCCATGACCACGCCCGTGCTGGTGGACTTTTGGGCGCCTTGGTGCGGCCCTTGCAAGTCGTTGGGCCCTGTGCTCGAAAAGGTCGAGGCCGCTTACGAAGGCCGCTTCAAGCTGGTCAAAATCGACTCGGACCAAGAGCAGCAACTGGCTCAAGCCTTTGGCATCAAAAGCATCCCGACCTGCGTCTTGCTGAAGAACGGCCAGCCCGTCGATGGTTTCATGGGCGCTTTGCCCGAAGGTCAGGTCAAGCAGTTCCTGGACAAACACCTGCCCGCTGAAGGTGAGCTGCAAGCCCAAGCCGCTGCCCAAGAAGCCGAAGAACACCTGCAAGCGGGTGACGCCCAAGGCGCCCGCGCGGCACTGGAGCAAGCTCTGGCCACCGATCCCGGCAACGACGACGCCCGTTTTGATCTGGTCAAGCTGCTGATTGGCTTGGGTGAGTTGGCCGAAGCCTCCGCCTTGCTGGCCCCCGCCATGAGCCGCATTCCGGTGCCGCTGCGCTTTGAGGCGCAAACCCAGTGGCTCAACGCGCTGGAATTTGTGACCACCGACCCCCGTGGCGAATGGGAGCTGGACCAGTTTGACGCCTTGATTGCCCAAAACAAACGTGACTTTGAAGCCCGTTTTGCCAAAAGCCGCTTGTTGATCGCGATTGGCCAATGGGAAGCGGCCATGGACGAACTGCTCGAGATCATCATGCGCGACAAAAAGTGGGACAACGAAGCCCCACGCAAAACCTTTGTCGCCTTGCTGGAGTTGATGACACCGCCCAAGTCCAAAACGCAAGACGCCACCGGCAAATCAGCGGGCGGTATCGAATTGATGGGCAAAGCGGCCCTGCAAGAAGACCCCCACATGGCCATGATTTCCAGCTACCGACGCAAGCTGAGCATGGCGCTCAACTGATCTCATTTCACCTTGAACAAAAGCCCGATCCGGCTGCAAATGTGCAGTCTGATCGGGCTTTTTGACGGGTGAGCCGCCAAGCGTTCAGCGCGTGGGTCCGGCTTGGCGCTCGATGTCCATGTGCATCCGCTGCAGCAGCCCGGCCCACATGAGCACCTCGCCCACCACAAACATCGGCCCCACCAACAAGCCGACGACGTCGTCCACAAAAGCGGGTTTTTTACCTTCGAAATAGTGGCCGATGAACTGGATGAGCCAACCGATGAAGAACAAGCCCAAGCCTGCCTGCCACACCGCCAAGCCCATGTCTTGCGCCAGAGGCGGGACCTCATGGGCGGCCGCGATCAACACACCATTCACCAGCGAGGTGGCCGCGCCCAACAAGACATCGCCCCGGCTCAGGTACCAAACACTGGTCAGTGCCCACAGGGCCCAGGCCAAGGTCACCGTCTGACCCGCCACCACCCAGGCCGGGCCCAGCAACAGGACGCCGATGGACAAAAAAATCAGCGGTATGCCCAGCAGATGGGTCAGGATGTTGCGGCGATCGCGGTGGTAATGGGCGTACTGCACCATCAAAGTGGTCGCGGGGCGAAAAAGCGTCATTCCATGTCCTCGTTCTGGCGATCAAAACGCCGAATGTAATACCTGTCGTTACAGATATTTACCGGTTTCAGCCCACAAGCCGGGTCATGCCCGTGTTTTTTGGGCGCTTGCAACTTAAAATTTAAACACCACTTTTGAATTCATTTTGAAAAATGTCACGCGCCGAGCCCCTGATCACCCCTGAAGAGCTGCAATGCCTGCTCGATGGTGCGTCTGTGCGCTCCAACACCACCTGGCGCAACCAACTGGCACAACTGACTTCTGTGCATTTTGGCGCCGCCCTCTGGCTGGTCAAGGGTATTTTCCTGTATGCCGTACTCATGAGCCCCGGCGCCGCCCCGCTGCTGGACAGCGGCGCCTACCTGTGGATGCGCAGCATCATGGAACTGGTTTGCCTGGTGGTGTTCTGGGGCGCATCGCTTCATCCGCGCGGCTGCACGGCCGTCAACGCCAGCTTGCTGGTGGCCGGCACCACCTGCCTGCTCGATGCCATGACATTGCTGGCCTTCTCCCACTGATCTCCGAACCCCCAAGAACAAGGCGCTGACATGCAGCGCCTTTTTTGTGTCCTGGATGCCCGGGTATTCAGGCCATCAACTTGTTAATGGCCTCTTGGTATTTGGCGGCGGTGTTCTCGATCACCTCGCGCGGCAGTCGCGGCGCAGGCGGGGTCTTGTCCCAAGGCTTTCCATTGACCGTGGCGGTCTCCAGCCAGTCGCGCAAAAACTGTTTGTCGTAGCTGGGTGGGTTGGACCCTTCCACATAACTCTGTTCATAAGAATCTGTGGGCCAATAACGCGATGAATCGGGCGTCAGCACCTCGTCCATCAGCACCAAGGTGCCATCGGCATCCAGGCCAAACTCGAACTTGGTGTCGGCAATGATGATGCCTTTGGTGGCCGCAATGTCACGCGCGGCTTTGTACAGCTGGATGCTGATGTTGCGGATGCGGGTAGCCAGGTCGATGCCGATCATC
>JAKFXJ010000089.1 GCA_021731425.1 Limnohabitans sp.
TGCCTGCACCCGTCACTGAAACTGTGGCACCTTCGGCGCCCGTGGTGCCCGCCATGAATGCAGAGCTGCCCGTGGCACTCAAGCCCAACGCCACGGTGGGCTTGCAAGAGCAAATCGACATCTGGGAGCGCATCCGCCGCGGCTTTGCCATGCCCGATCTGGACAACGACTTGGTGCGCAACCGCGAGCAGTGGTATGCCAGTCGGCCCGACTACATGCTGCGCATGACCGAGCGCTCACGCCCCTACCTGTTTCACATCGTCGAGGAACTCGAGCGGCGCAAAATGCCCACCGAGCTGGCCTTGCTGCCCTTCATCGAGTCGGCCTTCAACCCCCAAGCCGTGTCCAGCGCCAAAGCTGCAGGCATGTGGCAATTCATGCCCGCCACTGGCAAATATTTCGACCTGAAACAAAACCTGTTCAGGGACGAGCGCCGGGATGTGCTCGAGTCCACTCGCGCGGCACTCGATTACCTGCAAAAGCTCTACACCATGTTTGGCGACTGGCACCTGGCCTTGGCCGCCTACAACTGGGGCGAAGGCAGTGTGGGCCGAGCGCTGGCCCGCAACAAGGCACAAGGCTTGCCGCTGACCTACAGCGACCTGCGAATGCCCGACGAAACGCGCTTTTATGTGCCCAAGTTGCAGGCGGTCAAAAACATTGTGGCCCAACCCGAGGCCTTCAACACCCAGCTACCGCTCATCCAGAACCACCCTTACTTCAAGAGTGTGGCCATCGAACGGGACATCGACGTGGCCGTGGCCGCCAAACTGGCCAACGTGAGCTTGGAAGACTTCAAGGCCCTGAACCCGGCGATGAACCGACCTGTGATTTTGGCAGCAGGCACGCCGCAAATCCTGCTGCCCTGGGACAACGCCACGGTCTTCGAGAACAACCTGCAAGCCCGCCCCGATCGGCGCCTGTCGAGCTGGACGGCCTGGCAAGCACCCCGCACCATGGGGGCCGAAGAAGTGGCCAAGCTGGTGGGCATGTCTGCAGAGCAATTGCGCAGCGTCAATGGCATTCCGGCCCGCATGCTGGTCAAGGCCGGCTCCACCCTCCTGGTGCAGCGCCAAGGCAAGCTGGACAACGATGTGACCGAGCACCTTGCCGACAACGCCCAGCTGCAACTGGCGCCTGAGGTGGTGTTGCGCAAAATCATGATCAGGGCCCGCGCGGGTGACACCCTCTCCCGCTTGGCTTCGCGCCACGGCGTGAGCGCCGCCAACGTGGCCGACTGGAACCGCCTCAAGCCCAATGCCGCTTTGACCAACGGTCAGACCTTGGCCATTTACGTGCCCGCCAAGGCTTCAAGGGCTGCTGGCAAATCGTCGCCTAAACGGGCTGCGGTTCAAAAGGGCAAAGTACCCGCCAAGGCGGCTGCACGGGGCGCCAAGCCCGCAGCCAAACGCTGATCCGGCCGTGCCCTCTGGCGCATGGAGCGGCCAGACCGGCACCTTTTATGACAACCTGCGCTGGGCGGCCCTTTGCACAAAGGCATTGGTGAAGGTGCGCTCGAGCACCACGGGTTTGGACCCGTTCGCACCGAAGAGCTTGGCATGCACCCGCCAAGCATGTGACACGTCTTCGCTGCGGACCAGGCCATCGACCGCGTAGGACTCGCGCAACTTCTCAAAAGCGCCCAAGTAAATCGCCCTGTCACCCATCCAGTGGCTTGCCGGCACTGTGCGCAAAATATCGGTTAAACCTGCCGTTTGCAGCCACTTGAGGGCATGCACCACACCGTCGCTGAGCGCTTTCACCCGATCGGGGTGCTGCTGCAAGAAATCGGCGTGTGCAAACAAGCTGCTGCCGGGCACCGAGCCCCCCATCAACTGGCGCGTGCCATGCAAAGTCCGCGCGTCACCCAACAGGCGAATCTCGTTCTTTTGCTCCAACCCATGCATGACCGGGTCCGGGTTGCACAGGGCATCGATGCTGCCGCTGCGCAGCGCCTCCATCACCCCCTGAGAAGAGCCCACCGGCACAAACACCACATCGTCCGCCGTCAGGCCTTGACGCATCAGCCATTGGCAAGCCGTCCAATGGGTGGACGAATCCAAGGCCGAAATGCCCAAACGCATCCCCCGCATGTCCGCCCCTGTGCGCCAGACCATGCCGCCGCGCGTGCTGCCGCCCAAGCTGACCTGGGGCGTGCGGCTCATTTGCACAAAACTTTGGTAATTGAGCCCCTTCAGGTGCAGGCCAAACAAGTGTTCGTAAGCCCCGGCCACCACATCGGCTTGCCCCGAAAGGGCCAAGCTCACAGCCTTGGCACCCGACTCCTGCGGCAACCACTCCAGCTGCACACCCGCCTGGCGGAAAAACCCGAGCCGATCGGCCAAGTTCAAAGGCAGGTGGTACAGGCTTTGGCTGGCGGCCAGCGCCAAACGAACACGCGGCAAGTTCCGCCCCGCATCCAAAGAGGGTGCAGCGCGAGTCTGCGTTGCGGCCAGCGACCCCACAGCGGCCAGCAACAGCGATCGGCGAGAAGCATGGGCTGAATGCACCCGTGTCACTCCAGTGAAAACGAACAGGCCTTCAGCTTAATCAGACGCCGCGCCCCGCGCATCGGGATTGATCCCGAGCGGGTTTTCACGTAATGGATTGCAAGTAATTGACAAACCCCAAGCGAGCGACTTGAAGCCTAAAGGACATCAGCGCCACCCTGTTGAGGGGCGTTTTGAGAGGCTCAGCGGCGGTCGACCAAGGCGTGGGCGATGGTGCCCAAGTCGACGTATTCGAGCTCGCTGCCCGCAGGCACACCGCGGGCCAATCGGGTGACCTTGAGGCCTTGCTGGCGGATCATCTCCGAGATCACATGCGCCGTGGCCTCGCCTTCGGCGGTGAAGTTGGTGGCCAAGATCACCTCGGTCAGCACGCCATCACCCACCCTTTGTTTGAGTTTGGCCAAGCCAATGTCGTGCGGGCCGATGCCGTCGAGCGGGCTGAGCTTGCCCATCAGCACAAAGTACAAGCCCCGGTAGGTGCCCGTGCGCTCGATGGCCGACTGGTCGGCCGGGGTTTCGATCACGCACAACTGGGTGCGGTCCCGAGAAGCGTCCAGACAGGTGTCACACAGCTCGGCCTCGGTGAAGGTGTGGCAACACGCGCAATGCCGAATTTTTTGCACCGCATTGTCCAAAGCCGCTGCCAGTTGCCGGGCCGTGGCCCGGTCGTTTTGCAGCAACTGAAAAGCCATGCGCTGGGCCGACTTGATGCCCACCCCCGGCAAGCCCTTGAGGGCCTGCACCAAAGTGGCAAGGGCGTGGGTGTCGGCCATGCGTCGAATCTCAGAAAGGCAGCTTCATGCCCGGTGGCAAACCGGCGGTCAACTTGCCCATTTTTTGCTGCGAGACCTCTTCGGCTATGCGCACCGCGTCGTTGAAGGCCGCGGCCACCAGGTCTTCCAGCATGTCCTTGTCATCGGCCAGCAAGCTGGGGTCGATAGTCACGCGGCGCACGTTGTGCTTGCAAGTCATCAACACCTTGACCATGCCGGAACCGGCTTGGCCCTCGACCTCCACAAATGCCAGCTCGTCCTGGGCTTTTTTCAGGTTGTCCTGCATGGCCTGGGCCTGTTTCATGAGGCCGGCGAGTTGTCCTTTGTTGAACATGGTGTTTCCTTTGAAATGAATAGGGGAATGAGGAAAAAATCAAATCAGCTGGATGCTGCCGGGCACAATTTTGGCCCCGAAATCACGCACCATGGCCTGCACCAAGGGGTCGTTTTGAATGAGTTCTTGCGCGGCCAGCATTTTCTCGGCGGCTTTCACGGCCAGGCGTCGGGCTGGGCTGTCGCTCACCGGGCCGATCTCGATGTGCAGCTTCACATCGCCGTGACCCGCTGCCAGCAAAGCCGCTTGCAGCCGCTCCCGACTGGCGGCGTGGTTCAGGGTTTCGCGCTCCACACGCAGCTGCCACTGCGCACCATCACGCCCCAGCAATTGCGACTGCAAAGCCAACTCGCGCACCAGTGCGGTGATGGTCTCTTGGTCCAACAGGCCTTGCACCACCGCCATCCAGACATCGCCTTCGGGGGTGGCCTGCACCGCAGCCGGAGCCGCCGCGCGGGGCATGTCCAGGCGGGAGGAAGGCTCGGGCGCTTCACGCACGGGCAAGGCACGTAAGGCCGCAAACGGTGGCGCAGCCACTGCCGGGGCCGAAACCAGGCCGTCTTGATCGGCGTAGTCGGTCGTGTCCGGCCAATCCTCCCAAGGTGGCGGCCCGTCGCCGTCGGGGGTCGTAGGCTGAGCGACCGGGGAGGGTGAAACAGGCTCGGCCTTGGGCGCAACGGCTGCAGGAGGCGGGGTGTCCAACACCACTGGGGCAGCCATTGGCGCCGTCAAGGGCGCAGGTGCCGAGGCAGTTTGTGGGGCAATTAACGGAGCAGATACTGGGGCGCGTGCAGCCGCAGCTTCAATCCGCGAACTGTCGCTGGCACTTGGTCTGGCACTAGGGCTGGTCAGCGGACTTTTTTTTTCTGCCGTTCCCACTGGGGGCTTGAAGGCCAACAAGCGCAGCAGCACCATGGTCAGTGCCGCGTACTCGTCCGGGGCCAGGCCCAGCTCGGTGCGGCCATGCAGGCACAGGCTGTAGAGCAATTGGGTTTCTTCGGCGGGCATGGCAGCGGCCAGCTCGGCCAAGCCCTGGGTGTCGGGGTCTTCGCCGTCATGCGCCATGCTGGGCACCATTTGCATCACCGCCATGCGCTGCAGCAGCATGGCCATGTCCTCGAGCGTGGCGGCGGCCGACACACCTTGCAGCCGCAAAGCGTTGACCTGGTTCACCACCGTGGCCCCATCACCATCGGCCAGAGCCCGGATGAGTTGCAACACATGGCTGCGGTCCACGCTGCCCAGCATCTGGCGCACACCCGCTTCTTGCAACTGGCCGTTGCCAAAGGCAATGGCCTGGTCGGTCAGGCTGAGCGCATCGCGCATCGAGCCGCGTGCGGCACGGGCCAGCAGGCGCAAGGCCAGGGGCTCGGCGCTCAGCTGCTCGGCCGCCAGCACCTGAGTCAGGTGCTCAAACACGGTTTCGGGGGCCATGGGCCGCAGGTTGAACTGCAGGCAGCGCGAGAGCACCGTCACCGGCACCTTTTGCGGATCGGTCGTGGCCAGCACGAACTTCAAATATTCAGGGGGCTCTTCCAGGGTCTTCAACATCGCGTTGAACGCGGTGTTGGTCAGCATGTGCACCTCGTCGATCATGAAGACCTTGAAGCGCCCCTGCACAGGCTTGTAAACCGCCTGCTCCAGCAGGCTTTGCACCTCGTCCACACCCCGGTTCGATGCGGCATCCAGCTCGGTGTAATCCACAAAACGCCCAGCGTCGATGTCGCGGCAAGCCTGGCACACGCCACACGGCTCGGCGGTGATGCCACCCTGCCCGTCTGCGCCCTGGCAGTTGAGCGACTTGGCCAAAATGCGCGACACCGTGGTCTTGCCCACGCCCCGGGTGCCGGTGAACAAATAGGCATGGTGCAGGCGCTGCTGCACCAAGGCATTGGTCAAGGCCTGGACCACGTGCTCCTGCCCCACCATTTCGGTGAAATTGCGGGGGCGGTATTTGCGCGCGAGGACAAGGTAAGACATAGGAGCCGATTCTATCGGGCTGGCGGGGGGCTCTGGATCCACCCAGACCCAGCCAAGGTCATGCCCATGGCCCGCCAAGGCAAGCCCCCGAGGGGAAAGCTGTAAAAAACAGGCCAAGACAAAAAAGCCCCGCCCGCTCGCCTACAATCAACCCCGACGGGCCTTCCCGCATGGTGAAGCGGCCAACCGGGTCAGGTGGGGAACCAAGCAGCCCTAACTGTGAATCCAGTGCCGGGGTCAAGGCTCGTCACCTTCTTTCAACTTTTTCCTTGTTGGGCCCACACCAAGGAAAAACCACCCGCTTGATTGACCATTTTTCACTCAGCTTGCCACGATGAAGCGTTTTTTACTCCTCCTCGTCGCTCTGTGCCTGAGCTCATGGTCCATGGCGCAAAGTAATTTGCCTGCATGCCAGGGACCTGACACCACCAAATGGGACCAATGTATTGGCTCCGAGACCTTCAATGTGGACGGCAAGATGGTCTCCCGGTACGTGGGGGAATATGCGAGCGGCTCCTTCGAAGGTCATGGCGCCATGACCTTCGCCAGCGGCTTACGATTTGTGGGTAACTTCAAGGCAGGTCTTCGCAACGGCGATGGGGTTGAGTACAACAAAGATGGCAGTCTGGCTCGCTCAGGAACCTGGGAGGGGCCCATGTTCAAGACTTGGCCGGTTAAAAACAGCCTTTATCCCTTCGATTGGGAAGCTTCGCTCACTGCCACTTTGGCTGCAGCAGGCAACAACGAGTCAAGCTCCCCGAACAAGCCCTCTAGTGTTCCTGCAAATAACTTGACCACCACAGACATCACCAAATGTCCTATCAATTTCCGTTTGTCCTTTACTGACGGCAATCAAGCTTGCTTGACTGAATTGGCGATCGCTGATGCGCTTGTCACAGGGACAAAGGAATCTGTCAAAAGCTCGCTCAACTACCCTCAAGGGTCGCTTCACGTCACACTCGGCAATGCGAGTTGTCCCGCCCTTTTTGCCGTTGGGGCCAAATCTTTTCACGGTCCACATTTTTTTCTTGAAGGTCAAACTTTAGCGCGCACAGAATCCAAAAGTCGCTGCCAGCGCTTGTTGTCTGAGCGAGGGATCCAAGAAAACTCAGACTGTCTGTGTAGCGAACTGATTGGCAACGGGCGTGTTGCCACGACCTTAGAAGGTTTGCGAGTTATGGAGGCGCGTTGGGCTGGCCTATCCGCGATGCCCTCGTCAATGGTCACAACAGCTCCACCCGCTTCTTCAGTCGCAGCACCCATCACCCTGAATCGCCCCGGGTTTCGTGGAGGCCAGTTGGTTTAAGTTGAGACCTCGGTCTCGTTCTTCCCGGCAAGTTGCCGGTAGTAATTCGCCTCAGCTTCAGCCGGTGGAATATAACCAATCGAGCTCAG
>JAKFXJ010000389.1 GCA_021731425.1 Limnohabitans sp.
GTGGCACCCCCAATGGTTGAACCAAGCAGAAGGAGCGCTGTTCGATTGGTTGCGTGAGCGCCAGGTCTTGTTGTCCTGGCTGCCCGAAAACACGGCCGAGCGAGCCACGGCGGTGAATCTGGAGGATTTATCTGCGCAACAGGCGGCTGTGGCCGTTTGGTTGGGGCGCAAGTACAAAGTGGCCCCCGAGCCCCTGGCCGCCTTGGTGGCCGAAGCCTATGTGTTGGGCAAAAAACACAAACTGGCCCCTCACCTGATTTTGGCGGTGATGGCCATCGAATCCAATTTTCACCCTTATGTCCAAAGCCAAGCAGGTGCACAAGGCCTGATGCAGGTCATGACCGCAGTACACGCCCAACGCTACGAAGCCTATGGTGGTAAGTTGGCCGCCTTTGACCCGATCTCCAATTTGCGCGTCGGCGTGAGTGTGCTGGTCGATGCCATCAAATTGCGTGGCGGCTCGGTGCAAGAGGGCCTCAAGTTTTACCTGGGCGGCTATGCGCTGACGGAAGATGGGGGTTATTTGGCCAAGGTCCTGTCGGAGCAGGTGCTGCTCGATCAGGTCGCCGCAGGTGTGAAGGTGCCCACACAGTGAACGGTTCTGCATGAGTTTTGTCTCGCCCGAGTTCGCACTGTTGTGTTTGGTGTTTTTGCCGATTTACTGGTCTTTGGCGGAGCACCCACGTGCGCAGCGCAGCTTGCTCATCGTCTCAGCGTATGGTTTGTACGCCACCTGGGTGCCTGTTTTTGCATGGGTTTTGCTGGCTTACAGCACGGTGATTTGGGCTCTGGGCCGCTGGATGCAGCGGGCTGGGGCTGGCCGTTTGACTTGGGTGCTGGGCCTGTGGTTGGCCGGGTCTTTTTTGGTTTTCCTCAAATATTATGAGTTTGCACGGGAGACCTTTCAGACCCTGTTGCAGCTCACATGCTTTGTGTCCTTGTTGCCCGTGGCCGATTGGGTGGCCCCTGTGGGCGTGTCGTTTTTCACCTTTCAGGCGGTGAGCTACCTGGTGATGGTGGGGCGTGCACCCGCTTTGGCCCGTTCCTGGCCGGATGTGTTGCTGTTTCTGAGCTTTTGGCCAACATTGTTCGCTGGGCCCATCTGGCGTGCCGAGCACTTCTTTGCCCAGACCGACGAGACAGACCCTAAGCGGCGTGTGGGGCGACCCCGCCACGCGTGGTTGGCCCTGTATCTGATCACTTTGGGTTTGTTGCAAAAGGTGGTGTTGGCGTCTTGGTTGTCTGCACAGGTGGTGGATCCGGTTTACAAGTACCCAGACCAATACGCCAGTGTCTCGCTGGCAGCGGCCATGTTGGGATACAGCTTGCAGATTTTTCTGGATTTTGCGGGCTACACCCTGGTCGTGACGGGCCTGGCTTTGTTGCTGGGATACCGTTTGCCGGTCAATTTTCGCCAGCCCTATTTGGCACGCAACCTGTCCGACTTCTGGACACGCTGGCATGTGTCCTTGTCGAGCTTTATTCGTGATTACATTTACATTCCCTTAGGCGGTAACCGGTTGGGTTGGGGCCGCACGCAGCTCAATGTGTTGACAGGCATGCTGATCAGCGGTTTGTGGCATGGTGCCAACTGGACTTTTGTGGTCTGGGGTTTGTTACACGGGCTGGGCGTGGTGGTTCAAAACACGGCCAAGCGCTGGGGCATGCCGGCTTGGCCGCGCTGGGCCGCGCAAACCCTCACTTTTGTTTTTGTCACCGTGGCCTGGGTGTTTTTCAGGGCCGATTCGGTGCCCCAGGCGCTGATCATGTTGCAAGGTTTGTGGCACAGTCCGGCTGGTTTTTGGCAGGCCGAGCAAATGCCTTGGTGGGGTTTGTTGGGCATTGCTGCTTTGGTTTGGGGCTTGAGTCCTTGGACCTTGCGCTGGCAGCGCCTGAGTGTGGCATGGCTGGCGCGTCTGGGCCCTAGGTTGGGCGGTGCTTTGCTGGCTTTGCTGTGGTGTGTTTGGCTTTACGGGGCCCCTGAAGGTGTGCCCAGTTTCATTTATTACCGGTTTTGATATGCGTCGTCATCTGTCTGCACGCCAACTGAGCTGGCTTTTGCCGGGCATTGCCTTGCTGGTCTGTGTGAGTTGGTTGACCTCCCTCGAGAAATACCTCGGAGCTCGATACCACTTCAGTCTGGAGGCGGCCTTGCCGTCTGCTGTGGCTGAGGCCTTGTTTGCACCTTCACGCTGGCTTGATGATCGCATTCGCTCGGGGGGCTCCAGGCCGCTGTTCCGTTTGAATTGGCCATCTTCATCGGATGTGCAAGAGGTGCAAGCTCCGCCCAAGCGAACACCCGAGCCTCCGCAATTGAAGGACTTGCCCCCGCCCTTGCCGCCCGGGGAGTTTTTGGCCACCTTGGCGCAGCAAAAGCTGGCGCCCGGTCCCCAACGTATTTTGATGGCGGGTGACTCGATGATGCAGGGCATTGCCCCCTTGTTCATGCGCGACATCATGCGTTTGCACCCCGATTGGCAAGTGCAGGACTTGAGCCGCCAAAGTACGGGCCTGACCGTGCGTCGACACTTCGACTGGCCCGTGCGCATGGTTGACGAAATGGACGCCCAAAATCTGACCCTGTTGGTGATTTTTTTGGGCCCCAATGACCCTTGGGACATGCTGGCCGACGGTCGCCGCCATGTGTTTCCTTCACCTGGTTGGGCTTTGAATTACGCTTTGCGGGTGGACGAGGTTTTGTCTGCTGCTGTGCAGCGCCAGGTGCGTGTGATTTGGGTGGGTTTACCCGTCATGAAAGAAGGCCGGGTTCGGGATGGTGCGGTCCTGCAAAACCACATCTTTCACGAGCGGGCCGCGCAATGGGGGACGGATTACCTGGCCACCGAGCCTTTGATCGGCACTTTGTCGACGCCCTACCAAAAATTCAAACTCAAAGAGGATGGGCAACGTGTGAATTTGCGTGCCGATGACGGCATTCACATGGCGCCCTCAGGCCTGCGGATGATCAACCAAGCCTTGCTGGATCACATTGCGAAGGCCCTGCAGCCATGAAGTGGATGTCCCCTGGACAAGTGATTTTTGGTGGGGTCTTGGCCTGTTGCTGCGCTGGGGTCCAGGCTCAAATCGGGCCGGCGCCTGTCAACCTGATGCAGGTACAGGCATTGTCCGATGTGCCGGATTTGCAATGCGGTTTGCCTGCGCCTGCAAGCAAGCCCCCGCGTGCGGCCGATCCCGATCCGGTCGAATGGCCCGAGCAGACCGAGGTTGATTTGCAGGTGAAGGCCTTTTTGAAGCCCGAATCCCGAAAGGCTGAGCCCAGCGCTTTGGCTGGGCCTGCCGCTGCATCTTTGTGGTCCCGCGCGAACCCTTCGGTGTTGCGCGTGGGCATTTGGAGCGACAGCCACTTGGCTGCTGGGTTTTTCACGCAGGAGTTGCAGCGCTTGTCGAGGCTTGCACCCGACCAAGTGCGTGCGCAATTCATGCCGGCCAGTCTGGGGCGAGCTGGCGTTCGCTTGCCCCTGCGCAAAACCTGTGTGAGCCCTGATTGGCAGTATGAGCCCGCCCATGCCCAAAGCGCCGGGGTGGCGCACCCCGGCCCCGGTCTGGTCAACATGCTCAGCCGTCAGGACGGGGCATGGTTGTCGATGGACCTGCGAAATGCGGCCGGTCGTGCCGAGCATGCCCGCGTGCGCCTGCTTTACCAGCAGACCGAGCATCCTATTTTTCTAGCGTTGCGGGTGGATGCGGGTCAAGAGCAGACTCTCAGTTTGCAGGGTCCACAGGGCCCTGCCGTGCTGGAGTTGGCGGCCCAGGAGGCCATGTCCACCTTGGCTTTGCGGGTGATGCAAGGGCCTTTTCGACTGCAGGGTCTGGAGTGGCCAGTGGCCCCATCTGTGCGATTGCAAATGGATGTTTTTGGTTATCCCGGTGCCACGGTGGGCGGCTGGCGGCATGTGCGGCCCGAGTCAATGACGCCATGGTGGCCTGAGCCGCCTTATGACTTGGTGGTCTTGGCTTTTGGCACCAACGAGGGCAATGTCCAGCCTTTCAGTGCCCAGTCTTATCGGCAGATGCTGGAGGCCTCGGTCTCCCAGTGGCGAGCGGTTTTTCCGCAAACGGCCTGCTTGCTGATAGCGCCGGGTGACCGGGGTGTTTTGTTGCGGCGTTCCCAAAAAGGCGGCAAATCTTCACCCCAGGCCAAAAAGAAAGCTGGTCCCGATGTGCTGCGTTTTACCCGGGTCCACGATGAGATTGGCCGCATTCAAAAGCAGGTGGCGCAGTCCCATGGTTGCCATGCTTGGAGCATGTTCGAGGCCATGGGGGGCGCGGGCAGCGCGTACCGATGGGCCCGGCAAACCCCGCCTCTGATGGCACGGGACCTGATCCACTTCACGGTGCCCGGTTACCAGCGCCTGGCACAGTTGATGGCGAAAGATTTGGGCTGGGGCCCGGCCCTGTTTGAAGACTCGGCTGCACCTGCTGCCAACCGTTGAGTGGGGCGTGCAGGACGGGCTCAGCCCGTTCGCGTGAAAAACACCACGCTCATCACCAAACCCGTGCCGATCACCAGCCAGCGCACCCAACGCACGGGCAAGCGCTTGGCCAGT
The DNA here is from genome assembly GCA_021731425.1 of Limnohabitans sp. GTDB lineage: Bacteria > Pseudomonadota > Gammaproteobacteria > Burkholderiales > Burkholderiaceae_C > Limnohabitans_A. Next base: position 4,569 of record JAKFXJ010000389.1, read on the forward strand.
CGTGCACCCGCCCAGCCGCCCGCTGTGGCCAGCGCCATCATCCAAAGCGCCTGCGGCCAGACAATGGCCCCGGCCACTGCAAAGGCGGCCACAGACAATAAGGACAACACAAAGGAGTTGAGATTTTTCAGCGCGTTGACCGTGTTCAGCCGGCTCTCACCGGTTAGCGTGTACAGCGCCATCAGCAAAATGCCCAGGCCACCGTTGAAATAGCCGCCGTAAATGGCCACGCCCATCAGGCCCGGCAGCCGCCAGGCCGGGTGGCCTTGACCAGAATTGCGCCGTGCGAGCCAGGGGCCTGCCGCAAACAGGGCTGTCGCCAGCAGCAGCAACCAGGGCACCAAGCCCGAGAACACCCGTGCTGGGGTGACCAAGAGCAAGCCCGCGCCGATCAAACCTCCTACCCCAGCAATGGCCACTTCCCGATGCAGCAGGGCGCGGGGCAGGGTTTGCAGTTCCGATCGAAAGCCCAGTACGCTGCCCAGGTAACCCGGGCTGACAGCCATGGCGCTGGTGGCGTTCGCCGCCAAGGGGGGGACACCGGCAAACACCAAGGCTGGAAAAGTGAGGAAGCTACCACCCCCCGCGATGGCGTTGAGCACGCCCGCGGCGAAGGCGGCTGCGCCCGTGAGCAGCCACAGGGCCTCGGCAGGCAGATCGGGGCTCATGTCGACAAGGGCGGCAAATTGGCCACGGCCGGGTCGGTGTGGATCACCTCAAGTGGAAAGCGTTGTCCTGCCAAGTGGTCTTCGATGCAGCGCAAGACCAGGGGGCTGCGGTGGCGCTCAGCGCTCGCCCGCACTTCCCCTGGGGTCATCCAGAGTGTGCGCACGATGCCCTCGTCCAGACTCAGATGGGGTTGCAGCTCACCGATGTCGCCGCAAAAAGCCATGCGCACATAAGTGATGTCTTCGCCGGTTGCCGGGCGCTGAAAGCGGGAGAGGTAAATCCCTACCAAGGCGGTGGGTGTGAAGGGCTGGGCCGTTTCCTCTAGGGCTTCACGGGCGCAGGCCTGTGCAGGTGATTCGCCCGGGTCCAAGTGGCCTGCCGGATTGTTCAGGCGCAAACCCTCCTGCGTGTGTTCTTCGATCAAGAGGTAGCGGCCATCACGCTCGATGATGGCGGCCACGGTGACATTGGGTTTCCAGCGGGTATCCATGCCCTGATTATCGTTGTGCCAACTGGCATGAAAACGCCTTTGCGTCACTTTGGGCACCAAAAAGGTGCCCAAAATGGCCGATTCGATTCTTTATATCAGTTGCAACTGATATTATTGCATCCTCATTGCCCCATCAAGATCGTGAAGGACTTGAATCGGGCTTGTATTTATTGACTTCGGTTAAGCTGTGACATTAGCCATACTTTTTTTGTGGATTGAGTGAGGAGACATTCATGCAAACAGGCGATCACGCCCCCAAGCCTCAGCGCATTGGCGTACCCCGTGAGATTTTCCCCGGTGAAAAACGGGTGGCCTCAGTCCCCGATGCAGTAAGCAAGCTGGTCAAACTCGGCTTTGCCGTGGTGGTGGAACAAGGCGCGGGCGAACTCGCCGACCTGTCGGATGCGGCCTATGTCGAAGCCGGCGCGACCATTGCCCCGAGCGCGGCGGCACTGTGGAGCGGCAGCGATATCGTCTTCAAGGTGCGTGCCCCCACACCTGACGAAGTCGCGCTGATGCACGAAGGCCAGACCTTGATCGGCTTTTTGTGGCCCGCCCAAAACCCCGACTTGATGCAGATGTTGGCTGCCAAAAAAGTCACGGCGCTCTCCATTGATGCCTTGCCCCGCACATTGAGCCGCGCCCAGAAGATGGACGCGCTGACCTCCATGGCCGGTGTCAGCGGTTACCGCGCAGTCGTGGAAGCGGCCAACGCTTTTGGTCGTTTCTTCAATGGTCAGATCACGGCCGCGGGCAAAGTGCCCCCAGCCAAGGTGTTCATTGCCGGTGCCGGTGTGGCCGGTTTGGCCGCGATTGGCGCAGCCGCCAGCTTGGGTGCCATTGTGCGTGCCAACGACACCCGTGCCGAAGTGGCCGACCAAGTCGTGTCGCTCGGCGGTGAATTCGTCAAGGTGGATTACGAAGAAGAAGGCTCGGGCGGCGGCGGTTACGCCAAGGTCATGAGCGAAGGCTTCCAAGCCGCGCAGCGCGAGATGTACGCCAAGCAGGCCAAAGAGTGCGACATCATCATCACCACTGCGCTGATCCCCGGCAAACCCGCGCCCAAGCTGATCACCGCTGAGATGGTGCAAAGCATGAAGCCCGGCAGCGTGATCGTGGACATGGCTGCCGAGCAAGGCGGCAACTGCGAATTGACCGAACCCGGCAAAGCGGTGGTCAAGCACGGTGTGACCATCGTCGGTTACACCGACTTGGCTTCGCGCATGGCACGCCAGTCGTCCACGCTGTACGGCACCAACT
>JAKFXJ010000120.1 GCA_021731425.1 Limnohabitans sp.
AGGTTTTTGGCGATTTCGGCCGCCAATACAGGGTTGGCATTGCCGGTGAACAGCATGAATTCGGGGGGGAGTGAGGCAGGCTGCATGTGCATTCCAGCGATCAGATAAAGGGGCCTGTACGATTGAACGTATTTGGCAGGGGAAGAAGGACTCGAACCTTCGAATGCCGGAATCAAAATCCGGTGCCTTAACCAACTTGGCGACTCCCCTACACGGGTTGACCGCTGAAACAGCGACCGACCGATCAACTATCGCTGGATGCCCATCCTTGCAAAGGGTGAGCTTCCATATTGCTGCAAAGCCGGGCCAGAAAGCGGTCAGGAACCAAAACTTTCGTGGTGCTGTCCATGCAATGGGCAAACACGGCACTGCCGGAACCCGTCATTCTGCCCTGTAAACCGGCTTGGTTGAGGGCCTGGATGGCTTGCTCAACACCGGGGCACAAAGTCTGCGCAACGGGTTGCAGATCATTGTGACCGAAGTCATATGTCTCTGCAGCAAAGACCGACATTGTAGCAGCGTTTGTGTCGCGTTGGAGGTCCGGGTGCGCAAAAATTTGAGATGTTTCGATGCCCTGAGGCGGCTTGAGCACCCAAAACTGGGCGGCGGGCAGTGTGATGGGGGTGATTTTTTCGCCCACGCCCTCGACCCAAGCGTTGTGCCCACGCAGGAAAAATGGCACATCCGCGCCCAATTGCAGACCCAGCTTTTCCAGGGTGGGCAGACTCAGGTTCAGACCCCACAAGCGGTTGAGCGCCAGCAGGCAAGTAGCCGCATCGGAGGAGCCGCCGCCCATGCCCGCTTGCGCGGGGATGTGTTTTTCAACCGCAATGTGCACACCCTCGGTGCAGCCGGTGTGGCTTTGCAGCAGGTGCGCTGCGCGGGTGATCAGGTCTTGGGCGGGCAGGGCGATGGTGAGGTCTTCGCGGCTGATGGCACCACCCGGGCGCTTTTCAAAATGCAGCGTGTCGCACCAGTCGATCAGCATGAAGACCGATTGCAGTTCGTGGTACCCATCGGGGCGACGGCCCGTGATGTGCAAAAACAAATTCAGTTTGGCCGGGGCGGGCACATCGTGCAGCGATTTCATGGCTGGATTATCGTCAAGCTGGGGGTGCCGCCGTGGACAAGCTCAGCGGTCCAAAGCGATGCGCAGCACCGCGCCGGGGCTAGGCTCGCGCCGCTCGGCGCTGATGCGGCCCTGGGCGTGCGCCGATAAATCGACTTGCCAGCCGGGTGCTTCGGCGGGGCGGCCTGCCAACCACTCGAACAAAGCGGCAATGGGCAGTTCAGTGCCCGTCAGGCGAGCGCCCAGCTTTTGCAGGCTCGGGCTGTTCACCTGTTGCTGGCCTTGTGCCAGCCGTGCGTCCTGGGGCGTCCACTCCAGGCGGGCCAGGGTGGTGCCGATGGGGCTGAGCAAAACCATTTCTCCAGCTTGGGCCGAGCCTTGCAACTCGAAACCGGCACTGAGCGATTCCGGCGGGTCCTTGAGCACCTGAATGGCCATGCGCCCTGTCCAATAGGCGTTGACGTCCACGGGGTTCATGCGGGGTGTGGCGCAACCCGCGGTCAGCATGGCACAGGCCATGGCCAACACCCATACCCGTTGCCGAGCATGGTGGGTGGGCGCCTTGGCGTGATCGCAGCGCTTCATGGCTTGAATTGGAAGCGCTTCATGGTCTCGACCAAGGTGTCGTTGTCGGCTTTGAGCAGCAAGCCCTCGCGCCAAACTGCACCCGCTTGCTGGCGCTGGCCCATGACCCACAGCACTTCGCCCAAATGGGCAGCAATTTCGGCGTCGGGGCGGGCTTTGAAGGCGGTCTGCAAAAGTTGCAGGGCTTCCGCATATTGGCCCTGCCGAAACGCGACCCAGCCCAAGCTGTCCTGAATGTAGGCATCGTCCGGGGCCAGCTTCAGGGCCTGTGTGATGAGTTGGCGTGCTTCGTCAAGACGGATGTTGCGGTCGGCCAGTGAATAACCCAGGGCGTTGAAGGCCTGGGGGTCTTCGGGTTTGCGCTTCATCAGTTCGCGCAGCACGCTTTCCATCTCGTCAAAGCGTTTGAGCTTTTCACTGACCAGGGCCATCTCCGACATCAAGTCGGTGTTTTGCGGCTGCTCAGTCATGGCTTGCTTGAGCAAGGTGTAAGCCTCGTCCAGGCGTTTGTTGTCGCGCAGCCACATGGACTGAACCAGGGTTTTGCGGGTGGCTTGCTCGGTGTTGGTGGTTTTGATTTGTGCCAGCACTTGGCGGGCTTCTTCCAGACGGCCTTGTTGTGTGAGCAGGTCGGCTCGGCGGCTGGCCAGCTTGATCGGATCGGCGTCGGCGGGGACCTGAGCCAACCATTGCTCAGCCTGGGACAGTTGGCCTTGGCGCTGCGCCATCTGGGCCAGTGCCATCAGGGCCTCGGCCAGACCGGTTTGTGCCTCTTTGTCCTGGCTGGCTTGGGCCAGTGTCACATGCTGGCGCAGTTTCTGTTCGGCTTCGGCCAGTTTTCCGGTTTCCTGCAGCAGCAAACCATGCACCAGCCAACCATCGGCAAAGCTGGGGTGCTCCGCATTCAGGCGAGCGAGTTGTTGCAAGGCTTCGGCTTGTTGTGGCAGGCCGATCAGGTGGCGGGCATAGCCCAGTCGCAACTCAGGTTGCACAGCCCCTTTCATGGCCTGGGCCAACAAGGGGGTCATCTCAGATGGTGCCGCATTGGCCAGGCTCAGCGCGAGAATCAGGGGGCCAGGGGCCGAGGCGTCTGCAGCACGGCCCTGGCGTGTGGCTTCTACTGCCAGTGCCAGTTGCCCGGCTTCGCGCCGCATGCGGCCGACGGTGGTCCAGGCGGCGGCCGCGGTGCTGCTTTGTTTCAGGGCCGCGGCCAGGGCTTTTTCGACCGTGTCAGCGGCGGTTTTTTTGTCTTGCACCCTGGCAAACACCCGGGGCACCGACGCAATGGCCGCATTTTGCTCAGCCGCTGGAAGCTCCCGGATCGACACACTCAGGGCCTTGCCAGCCTCGTTCACCCGGTTGAGAGCCAGCAAAATTTGCAAGATATAGCGGTTGGCTTCGGTGTTTTCGGGCGCCGCGCTTTTCCACGCTTGTGCCGCTTGCAAAGCCGACTCGCCCGAGCGCGATTGCAAAGCCAGGTCAACGGCACGCTTAAACAGCGCCGGGTCACGGGTTTTGCGAGCCGCGTCCAAAATGATCGAGAAACCACTGCCCGGCGAGCCGCTGCGCACATTCAACTCGCCCATCAACAACTGGTAAAAAAGTGCCGCATCGAGCGCCGATTGTGGCGGTGGGGCTTTGTCTGTTGTGGGGGCCGGGGACGCTTTGGCTGGCGTGGCCGGTTGCGCCCAAGCGCTCCAGACGCAAGAGGAGATGAGGGCGAGTCGAAACCAGAATTTCATGTCTTCATCATAATCCAGCCACCCGCTGGCATGTGCCATGCAGCCCAAGCCCTTTTTTGCATCAGAGCCCATGCCCGAACTCCCCGAAGTTGAAGTCACCCGTCGCAGTTTTGCCGACCGCATTGCCTCGGCCCAGATCTTGGCCCTGCACATGGGCAAGCCCCTGCGCTGGCCTTTGGGCGTGCCTGCCCCAAGCTTGGTGGGGCGGCAAATTTGGGGCGTGCGCAGGCGCGGCAAATACCTGTTGCTCGATCTGGACCAGGGACTTTTGCTTGTCCACTTGGGCATGTCTGGCAGCCTGAACTTTGCCCCCAACCAGCCCGAATCTGGCCCGCACGACCACATGGACCTGGTGACCGACCGAGGTGTGCTGCGCTTGCACGACCCGCGCCGCTTTGGGGCGGTGGTTTGGGCCCCAAGTGAGGACTCTCCTCAAGCGCAAAAGCTGCTGGGGCGTTTGGGTGTGGAGCCTTTGAGCGCCCAGTTCGATGCGGCGGCTTTTGCCCAGGCCCTCAAAAAACGGCAGTCGCCCATCAAGCAGGTGCTGCTGGCGGGTGACGAGGTGGTGGGTGTGGGCAACATTTACGCCTCCGAAGCCTTGTTCATGGCGGGTATTCGTCCCACCACCAAGGCCTCGCGTTTGTCCAAACCCCGGGTGGCCCGGCTGCACACGGCCATCGTGCAGGTGCTGACCCGTGCGGTGGAACAGGGCGGAAGCTCGCTCAGAGATTTTGTCAGCGCCGAGGGCCGCACCGGTTACTTTCAATTGGAAGCGGCGGTGTACGGCCGCGCGGGCGAGCCTTGCCGGGTGTGCACCACCCCCATCAAATCGATGCTGCAAGGCCAGCGCACCACCTTTTACTGCCCCACATGCCAAAAGCCATAACGACCTTGCCCGAAGGGTTTGCCCGCCGCATGGTGGACTGGCAGCGCCTGCACGGCCGCCAAAGCCTGCCTTGGCAAAACACCCGTGACCCTTACCGCGTCTGGCTGTCCGAAATCATGCTGCAGCAAACGCAGGTGAGCACGGTGCTGGACTACTTCCCCCGGTTTTTGGGGCGCTTTCCGGACGTGGCCGCTTTGGCCGCCGCGCCGCAAGACGATGTGCTGGCGCTGTGGAGCGGCTTAGGCTATTACAGCCGCGCCCGCAACCTGCATAAATGCGCCCAAGAGGTGATGGGGCGTTTTGGCGGCACCTTTCCGCGTCGCGCCGAAGACTTGCAAACCCTGCCCGGCATTGGCAGGTCGACCGCTGCGGCGATTGCGGCCTTTTGTTTTGACGAACGAGCCGCCATTCTGGACGGCAACGTCAAGCGCGTGCTGACCCGCGTGTTGGGCTATGGCGCAGACTTGGCTGTCGCCAAAAACGAAAAAGCCCTGTGGGCGCTGGCGCAAGACCTCTTGCCTGAGCCAGTGGCCGACATGCCGCGCTACACCCAGGCCCTGATGGACTTAGGCGCCACCGTGTGTTTGTCGCGCAAAGCGCAGTGCCAGGCCTGCCCCGTCAGCACCGTGTGCCAGGCCCAAGCACAAGGCGAGCCGCTGGCCTATCCCGTCAAAACCCGCAAGCTCAAGCGCAGCAGCGCCACGTTGTGGTTGCTGTGGGCAGTCAACGCGCAAGGCCAGGTGTGGCTGCAAAAACGGCCGGACACGGGCATTTGGGCGGGCTTGTTCAGCTTGCCGGTGTTTGAGACGGAAGCGCAGCTGCTCGCAGTTTGGCCACAAGGGGCGCAGCCTGAGTTCATTGCGCCTTGGAAGCATGTGCTCACGCACCGCGATTTGCATTTGCACCCGGTGCGCATGACCGGCTCAGCGCTGTCCGCCCCGAGTTGCGAAGGGCAGTGGGTCGACGCTCAGGCCTGGCCAGATTTGGGCTTGCCCGCACCCATCCGGACGCTGCTTGCTTCATAAACATGTGCCCGTCGCACGGGCCCAGAAATTCAACAATCCGTAACGCATTTCGTTTAGGTAAAATCTCAACACTACACAGACCGGAGAAATGTCCATGTCCAAAGCATCCACCAAGGCCCCTGTCAAAGCCTTCGCCAGCCAGGCCGACCTGACTGAAAAGAAGATCACTTTCGAGCAACTCAGCAAGCACTGCTGGGCCTACACCGCCGAGGGCGACCCCAACTCCGGCGTGATCATTGGTGACCGCTTCATCATGGTCAGCGACGCCACCGCCACCCCGGCCATGGCGCAAGACCTGATCAAGAAGATCCGCACCGTCAGCGATCTGCCCATCAAATACGTGCTGCTGACCCACTACCACGCGGTGCGTGTTTTGGGCGCTTATGCCTACGCGGCCGAAGGCGCGACCGAGATCATCGCCAGCGAAGGCACTTTGGACCTGATCAAAGAGCGCGGCGCACAAGACATGAAGAGCGAGATGGAGCGCTTCCCCCGCCTGTTCCGTGGTGCAGACAGCATTCCCGGCCTGACCTGGCCCACCATGGTGGTGGGCGGCGGTAACCCCACCAAGGGCGAAGTGCCCGGCAAACTCAGCATCAACCTGGGCGGCGTGGTGGTGCAAATCTGGCACCCAGGCCCCGGCCACACACGTGGCGACACCATCGCCTGGGTGGAAGAAGAAAAAGTGCTGTTCTCGGGCGACTTGGTCGAATACGAAGCCGGTGTGTACACCGGTGACGCCCAGCTCGAAGAGTGGCCCGCCACGCTCGAAGCACTGCGTGCCCTGAACGCCGAATTCATCGTGCCCGGCCGCGGCGAAGCCATGAAGGGCAATGCCAACGTGAACAAAGCCTTGGACTACACCCAGCGTTGGGTCACCACCCTGTTCCAAGCGGGCAAAGAAGCCGTGGCCGCCAAGATGGACCTCAAAGCCGCCATGGCCCACACCCGCAAGAGCATGGACCCTGTCTTTGGCCATGTGTTCATTTACGAGCACTGCCTGCCTTTTGACGTGACCCGTGCTTATGACGAGGCCAGCGGCATCAAGAATCCGCGCATCTGGACGGCCGAGCGCGACATGGAGATGTGGAAAGCCCTGCAAAGCTGAACCCCGTTGCAGCCCCATAGAAAAACCCGCCAGATCTTGGCGGGTTTTTTTTGTGGGTGTTGCCAAGTGCGTCAGACCTTCAAGCGCCGCTCAAAGTACCCGTTTGGAGCGCGGGCCATCAGGGCCGGTTCAAGTCCAGCAGGTCCCGCTCGTAGGCCCGCAAGCGCCGCGCCACGCGTTGGCGTTGCTCGGATGTGGTGGTGTTGTGCAACTGTGCCAAGTTCTCGCAAGCGCGTTGTGACAGGGTCTGCACCACGGCGCGTTGCCCCGCATCGGGCGGCTGCAGCCAGCGCTGCCACACGCCCCGCAACTGCGCCTCGGCCTGTGCCTGTGTCATGTTGTTTTGTGCGATGCGCTGCAGGCTCGAGAGCAAATCCTGCTGGCGGCGCTGGCGGTCGCGCCGACCCCATTCGGCCGTCCAGGGGGATTGCGCCAACTGTGTCTTGATCAAGGCGATTTGGGTCGCATTCAGTTCGCCATAAAACGAGTTGTAACGGCTGATGGCCTTCTCCAGGCGTCGCTCCATGCGGGCATCGGCATCGCCCTGCAGCCACTCCTTTTCCCACTCTTCG
>JAKFXJ010000062.1 GCA_021731425.1 Limnohabitans sp.
GTTCAAACCCCTGCGCCTGCAAAACGGTTGGTATGTGCAGCGCTACGCGCCCATGCTGCGCGTGGCCGTGCCTTACGGCGAAATCTCGGCCCCTCAGCTCCAAGTGCTGGCCCAAATTGCCCGCGACTACGACACGCCCGACCCCGCCCTGCTGGCCCACGCCCAGGCCACTCAAGACCAAATTGCAGGTCCAGCCCCCAAACTGACCACTAATTACGGCCACTTCACCACCCGCCAGAACGTGCAGTTCAACTGGATTCCCCTGTCGCAGTCGGCTGACGTGATGGACCTCTTGGCCAGCGTGAACCTGCACGGCATCCAGACCAGCGGCAATTGCATCCGCAACACCACCACCGACGAGCTGGCTGGGGTGGCGGTGGACGAAGTGGTCGATCCACGGCCTTACGCCGAGCTGATCCGCCAGTGGAGCACGCTGCACCCCGAGTTCGCGTTTTTGCCCCGCAAATTCAAGATCGCCATCACGGGCGCAGCCGAAGACCGCGCCGCCATCGGCTGGCACGACGTGGGCCTGCAGATGGTGAAGAACGCCGCGGGCGAAATCGGCTTCAAGGTCCTGGTGGGCGGCGGCATGGGCCGCACGCCCACGGTGGGCACCGTGATCCGCGAGTTCCTGCCCTGGAACCAGATCATGAATTACCTTGAAGCCGTGATCCGCGTCTACAACCGCTGGGGCCGCCGCGACAACATCTACAAAGCCCGCATCAAGATTTTGGTGAAGGCCGAAGGCCAGCGCTACTTTGACGAAGTCGAGGCCGAATACCAAGACATCTTGGTCAAAGACGGCGGCTTGCACACCATCCCACAAGCCGAGTTCGAGCGTGTGGCGGCCTGCTTTGCGGCGCCTGCGCTGAACCTGCCAACCAGCACCTCCGAATGGGTCGCCCAGGCCGAAGCCGATGTCGCCATCGAAGCGGCAAAAACGCCCGCCTTTGCCCGCTGGCTGGCGCAAAACGTGATGCCGCACCAAAACCCCGCTTTGCGTGCCGTGACCCTGTCCTTCAAGCGTCCGGGCCAAGCACCCGGCGACGCCACCGCCGATCAGCTGGACGCTGCCGCCGCCTTGGTGGCCCAGTTCTCAGCAAGCGAAGCCCGCGTCACGCACAGCCAAAACCTGGTGCTGCCTTGGGTGCGCCTGGACCAGCTGCATGCGCTGTGGCTGCAAGCCAAAGCCTTGGGCCTGGCCCAGCCCAACATCGGTTTGCTCACCGACATGATCGCCTGCCCCGGCGGCGACTATTGCGCTTTGGCCAATGCCCGCTCGCTGCCTTTGGCGGCCGCCATCACCGAGCGCTACCAAGACCTGGACGAGTTGAACGACCTCGGTCACATCGACTTCCACATCAGCGGCTGCATCAACTCGTGTGGCCACCACCACTCGGGCCACATCGGTATTTTGGGCGTCGACAAAGACGGCAAAGAGTGGTACCAGGTGACGCTGGGAGGCTCCGACGGCAAAGCCTTGTCTGGCCCCACAGGCCCCGGCAAAGTGGTGGGCCCTTCGTTCTCGTCGGTGGAAGTGCCGGATGTGATCGAAGCGGTTTTGGACACCTACAAAGCCCTGCGCCAGCCCGTGCAAGGCCGCGACGAACACTTCATCGAGACCCTGCGCCGTGTGGGCCAAGACCCGTTCAAAGCGGCGGCCAACGCGGCACGTCACGCAGCCGATGCACCTACGGCTTGAACGCTGGGATAACAGACCATGAACATCATCACCACCCAAGAACACCAGACCGTTGAATCGCCAACGCACCTCACACTGGCCAACGACGTCGACCCACGCACACTTGACCTGAGTGGCGTGACCCGCATCGATTTGCAGTTCCCCAAATTCACCGACGGCCGCGCCTACAGCCAAGCCTTTTTGCTGCGCCGCCGCCTGCGCTTTGCGGGCGAGTTGCGTGCCACGGGCGACGTGCTGATCGACCAGTTGGTGCAGATGCAGCGCACTGGCTTTGACATGGCCGTGCTCAAAGACGGCGTGGATGCCAGTGCCGCGCAGCGCCAGCTGGACCGCTTCGCCGGGTTCTACCAAGCCTCGGCCGTGCAGACGCAGCCTCACTTTGCCAAGGCCGCCTGATGAGTTCGAGCCTGATTGCTTCACGCAGCGCCCCGGCCAAAGCCAACGAGCTGCACGCCCAAGCCAGCCCAAACTTTGCTGCAAAGCTGGCCGAGACCCAAGCGCTGCTGCGCCGCGCGGCGGCCGAGTTCGCACCCGTGACGCAGGCCTCGAGCCTTGGAGCCGAGGATGTGGTGATCACCCACCTCATCAACAGCCTGCAACTCGACATTCCCGTCTTTGTGCTGGAAACCGGCGCGCTGCACACCGAGACCCTGGCCTTGCTGGAGCGCACCCAGGCGCATTCGCGTGCGCCCATCGTGGTGTACCGCCCGGTGCAAGAGTCGGTGATCCAGTTCGTGCGCGACCAAGGACAGGACGCGATGTACCAATCGATCGAGCAGCGCAAAGCCTGCTGCGGCGTGCGCAAGATGGAACCGCTGGCCCGAGCCCTCAAAGGGCAAAAGGCCTGGATCACCGGTCTGCGCCAAGAGCAATCTGCGGCCCGTGCCGAGGTGCCATGGATTGACGAGAGCGAAGTGGCCACCAAGTCGCTCTTCAAGTTCAACCCCTTGGCCAAATGGACTTGGGGTGAGGTGTGGCATTACATCGCCACCAACCAGGTCGACTACAACCCGCTGCACGACCAGTTTTTCCCGAGCATCGGCTGTGCGCCCTGCACGCGGGCCATCAGCTTGGGCGAGGAGTTCCGCGCCGGGCGCTGGTGGTGGGAGGACGAGGCGGCCAAGGAGTGTGGCTTGCACGTCAAGTCCTGATGTTTTCGGGATGTGATGCGTGGGGCAAGCCGGGCTCCTCATAAGCCGCTTCGCGTCACAAATCGTCACCCGCCTTGCCCCACACATCACACCAAGCGTGCCAGGACTTGACTTCAGACACCTTGACCGAATTGAGATACGAGAGAACCGAATGACCGCCATCACACAAACCGAGTTGCACACCCTGAGCAACAGCCACCTGGACGCGCTGGAAGAGGAAACGATCTTCATCCTGCGCGAAGTCGCCGCCGCCTTCGAGCGCCCCACCCTGCTGTTCTCTGGCGGCAAGGATTCACTGGTCATGCTCAAGTGCGCCGAGAAAGCTTTTGGCGCTGGACGCATCCCCTATCCGCTGCTGATGATCGACACCGGGCACAACTTCACCGAAGTGACCGACTTTCGCGATTCGCGTGCGAAGGAATTAGGTGCCGAGCTGATCGTACGCAGCGTCGAAGACTCGATGAAGCGCGGCACCGTGCGCCTGGCCCACCCGGGCGAAAGCCGCAATGTGCACCAGTCGGTCACGCTGCTCGAAGCGATTGAAGAGTTCCGCTTTGACGCCCTGATTGGCGGCGCCCGCCGAGACGAAGAAAAAGCCCGCGCCAAAGAACGCATCTTTTCGCACCGCGACAGCTTTGGCCAGTGGCAACCCAAGGCCCAGCGCCCGGAGTTGTGGACGCTGTTCAACCACAAGCTGCAGCCAGGCGAGCACTTTCGTGTGTTCCCGATCAGCAACTGGACCGAGCTGGACGTGTGGCAATACATCGCCCGCGAAAAAATCGCCCTGCCTTCGATCTATTACACCCACCAACGCGAAGTGGTGGACCGCAGGGGCCTCTTGGTGCCAGTGACCGAGCTGACCCCGCCCAAAGACGGCGAAGAAGTGGTGGTGCGCGACGTGCGTTTCCGCACCGTGGGCGACATCACCTGCACCTGCCCGGTCGAGAGCACCGCGGCCACGCCTGAGCAAATCGTGATCGAGACGCTGGCCGCCGATGTGAGCGAGCGCGGCGCGACCCGCATGGACGACAAGACCTCCGAGGCTTCGATGGAGAAGCGCAAAAAAGACGGCTATTTCTGATCACGCGGGAGCACACATTCATGAGCAACAAGCAACATTTCTCAGCCAAGTCCTCTGAAAGCAACACACAAACCGCGTTGCGATTCATCACCTGCGGCTCGGTCGACGACGGCAAGAGCACGCTGATTGGCCGCCTGCTGGTCGACACCAAGGCCGTGCTGCAAGACCACCTCGCAGGCGTGCAGCGCTCGGGTGAAACCGACTTGGCACTGCTGACCGACGGTTTGAGCGCCGAGCGCGAGCAAGGCATCACCATCGATGTGGCCTACCGCTACTTCAACACCGAAGCACGCAAATTCATCATCGGCGACGCGCCCGGCCATGAGCAATACACCCGCAACATGGTCACAGCGGCATCGAGCGCCGACGCCGCTGTGGTTCTGGTTGACGCCATCAAGCTCGACTGGGCCAACCCCGACCTGCAACTGCTGCCCCAAACCCGCCGCCACTCGCTGCTGGTCAAGCTGTTGCGCGTGCCCTCGATCGTGTTTGCCATCAACAAGCTCGACGCGGTGGCCGATGCCACTGTGGCCTACCAAAACATCGCGGGCGCTTTGAACAAGTTCGCCCAAGAAGCGGGCATCATCACCATCGCCGCCATGGTGCCCGTGTCGGCCCTCAAGGGCTGGAACGTGGTGACCACGGAAAACAATGACCAAACCGACTGGTGCGGCTACAACGGCCCCAGCCTGCTCAGCATCCTCGAAGACCTGCCGGTCACGCCCGCCGAGACCGATGTGGCCTTCAGCTTCCCGGTGCAGTGGGTCGAAAAATTCCACGACTCCGGCGTGACCAACCAAGGCCGCCGTGTGTTCTGGGGCCGCGTAGCCACCGGCAGCATCGAGCCGGGCCAAACCATCCAAGTCTTCCCCAGCGGCCAGACCGCCGTGGTCTCGCAAGTGCTGTCGGCCACCCGCCAGCCCCAAAACAAAGCCGCTGGTCACAGCGCAGGCATCGTGCTCGACCGCGAGGTGGACGTCTCGCGTGGCGACTGGCTGCTGGCCCAACACGGCAGCCCCGAAGGCCAGCGCCAGCTGAGCACCACCATCGCCTGGATGGACGACGAGCCCCTGGTGGCGGGTCGTGTGTACTGGGCTCTGCATGGCCACCGCTGGGTCAAGGCCAAGGTGCAGCGGGTGGAGCACCGGCTGAACGTCAACACCCTGGCCGAGGAAGAAGCCACCGAGCTGCCCCCCAACGCCATGGGGCATGTGACCCTGGCGCTGCAAGAGCCACTGGCCACCCTGCCCTTTGCCCAGTCGCGCGTTTTGGGTGCACTGGTGCTGGTGGACACCGCCAGCCACAAGACCTCGGGCGCCGTGCTGGTGAACTGAAACGCCCCGCGGTCTGCCGCCCATAGCCCTGTTGGCCTCATAGACACCGCCAGCCGGGCCCCGGGCGCCCCGGAATCCCCCTTAAAATGTGTGTTGTGCGTTGTTTGGCGGCGCAAAACTCCTTCACTCCGAGTCCATCATGACCCACGTTGTTTCCGAATCCTGCATCCAGTGCAAATACACCGACTGTGTGGACGTTTGCCCTGTGGATTGCTTTCGCGAAGGCCCCAACTTTCTGACCATCGACCCCGATGAGTGCATCGACTGCGCCGTGTGCATCCCCGAGTGCCCCGTGAACGCCATCTTTGCCGAAGAAGACCTGCCCGCCGACCAGCAGCACATGACCAAGCTGAATGCCGAGTTGGCCCTGTTGCCTGGCTGGAAAAGCATCACCAAACGCAAAACCCCCATGCCCAACGCCGACGACTGGAAAGACAAAACCGGCAAGTTGTCTGAGTTGATCCGCTGAACGTCCTGACAGGCCGAGCCATTCGGCCAGAATGTTCGGCCCTTTTTTCTCGCAAGCCGCCCCCATGACCACCCCCATCGACACCGAAGCGCTGGTCATTGGCGCAGGCCCCGTGGGCCTGTTTCAGGTCTTCCAACTGGGCCTGCAAGGCATCCCCTGCCACCTGATCGACGCCCTGCCGCATGTGGGCGGCCAATGCGCCGAGCTGTATGGCCAAAAACCCATCTACGACATCCCGGGCATTCCGTTTTGCACCGGCCTCGAACTGATTGAGCGCCTGCAGCAACAAATCGCCCCCTTTCAACCCACCCTGCACCTGGGCCAGCAAGTGGACAGCGTCGAGCGCCTGCCCGACCAGCGCTTGCTGGTCAGCACCAGCACGGGCCAGACCTTTCGCACCCACACCCTGTTCATCGCTGCGGGCGTGGGCGCTTTTGTGCCACGACGCATGGCGATGGAGGGCCTGACGGCTTTTGAGGGCACACAAGTCTTTGCCGAACACCCCGCCCCCGAGCGCTGGGCAGGCCAGCACCTGGTGGTCGCTGGCGACGGCGACAGCGCTTTGCAAACCTGCTTGGATGCGTGCCAAGGCCCACAAGCGGCGGCCACCGTCACGCTGCTGCACCGCCGCGACGCCTTCAATGCCGATCCGGCCTTGACCGCACAAATGCGCCAAGCCTGCACCGACGGCCGCATGCGTTTTGTGGCCGGTCAGCCCACCGGCTTCACCCTGGCGCAAGGCCGCTTGCAAGCGCTGGAGCTGCTCAACCCACAAGGCGAGACCGAATGGCTGAGCCTGGATGTGCTGCAAACCTGTTTGGGCCTATCGCCCAAGCTGGGGCCTGTGGCGCAATGGGGTCTGGCCATAGAGCGCAAACAACTGGTGGTCAACACCGAAAACTTCGGGACTTCGGAGCCTGGCATTTTTGCGGTGGGTGACATCAACACCTACCCCGGCAAAAAGAAACTCATCCTCTGCGGCTTCCACGAAGCCACGCTGGCCGCCTTCGGCGCTGTGGCCCTGCTGCGCCCCGAAGAAAAGACCCTGCTGCAGTACACGACAACGTCCACGCTGCTGCACCAACGTTTGGGCATCGCCTAAAATAACCATCGCGCCGCAAACCTGTGGCGCATTCGCTGGGGGTGTTGGTGGCTGCAAAACCACCGACTGAGAAAGTCCCTTTGAACCTGATTGAGGTAATCCTCGCGCAGGGAAGCTTGTCAAA
>JAKFXJ010000352.1 GCA_021731425.1 Limnohabitans sp.
GCAGTGCGCACAACGCTGTGCACGGGCCCCTGACAGCTCACAAAAGAACGGTCAAATAACCGTCCCCCTGATGCGCCCGGGAAAACCTGCCCTGCCCCCACCGTGTTACTGCCATTCATGTATAAACCGCCCATGCAAAAACTTCGTGTGGTGATTGTCAGCCCCGCCTTGGCTGATGCCAACAACGGCAACTGGCAAACTGCGCGACGCTGGCAACAGATGTTGTCTGCGCATTCTGCCCGTATCGTGCGCCAGTGGCCCGACGCGCAGGCAGATGATGACGATGTCATGCTGGCCCTGCACGCCCGCCGCTCGGCCGACTCGGTGCAGGCCTGGCACGACCGGCAAGGACCGCGTGGCCTGGGCGTGGTGCTGACCGGCACCGACCTGTACCGCGACATCGCGCACGACCCGCAGGCGCAGCGCTCGCTGGCTCTGGCGCATTCCCTGGTGGTGTTGCAAGGCTTGGGCGTGCAAAGTCTGCCCCCTGAGCATCAAGCCAAGGCCCGCGTGATATTTCAGTCCACCGGCTCGCGCATGACTTTGCCCAAAACCGCACGCCACTTGCGCGTGGTGATGGTGGGCCATTTGCGTGAAGAAAAAGACCCCCTCACCCTGATGGCGGCGGCGCGACGTTTACCGCCCGAGGCAGGCGTGTTCATCGACCACATCGGCGCCGCACTCGACCCCGCGCTGGGCCAGGCCGCACAAGCCACCCAAGCACAGTGTCCACACTACCGCTGGTTGGGGTCGGTGCCGCATGCGCAAACCCTTCAACGCATCCAGCGTGCGCACCTGTTGGTGCACTGCAGCCGCATGGAAGGCGGCGCCCATGTGCTGATGGAGGCGATTTGCAGTGGCACGCCCGTGCTGGCCTCGCGCATCGACGGCAATGTGGGCCTGCTGGGCGAGGATTACGCGGGCTACTTTGAGCCCGGTGACGCGCAAGCCCTGGCCCATTTATTACAAGCTTGCCGCTCACCGCAAAACGGCCCCAGCCTGATGGCACACTTGAGGCATCAGTGCGCCTTGCGCGCACCCTTGTTTGAACCTCAGGCCGAACGTGCCGCCTTGCACCGCTGGGTGCAAGACCTCTGGACAATTTGATGAAACCATCTGCTCAACCTGTGCTGCGCGACCTGGTGCTGGTCGGGGGTGGTCACAGCCATGTGGGCGTGCTGCGCATGTTCGCCATGAAGCCCGAGCCGGGCGTGCGCATCACCGTGATCTGCACCGACATCGACACCCCTTACTCGGGCATGCTGCCCGGTTACATCTCGGGCCATTACAGCTTTGACGAGGTGCACATCGACCTGGGCCGCCTGTGCGCTTTTGCCGGGGCGCGGCTGTACCACGATGCCGTGGTCGGCATCGACCGCCAAAACCAGAAAATCATTTGCCAGAACCGGCCGCCCGTGGCCTACGACCTGTTGTCCATCAACATCGGCTCGACACCGCAAGTGCGCCATGTCGAGGGGGCCCAATCGCTGGCCGTGCCGGTCAAGCCGATTGCACAATTCAACCAGCGCTGGTTGGCCCTGATGGACAAAGCCCGCCAGTGGCCTGTGCACCGGGGCCGCATGACGATTGCGGTGGTGGGCGCGGGCGCAGGCGGCATCGAGTTGGTGCTGTCCATGCAATACCGCTTGCGCAACGAACTCAAAGCCTTGGGCCGCAGCCCCGAGGACCTGAAATTTGTGTTGCTGACTTCGGGCGACACGATCTTGCCCACGCACAACCCGGGTGTGCAAAAGCGCTTTGCCCAAGTGCTGCAAGAGCGCAACGTCGAAGTACACACCTCGGCCGAAGTGATCCAGGTCTCGCCCGGTTGTTTGCACACGCGTGACGGGCGCACCTTCGATGCGGACGAAACCATGTGGGTGACCCAAGCCGGTGGCCCCGCTTGGCTGCAAAGCACCGGCCTGGCGCTGGACAAACAAGGCTGCATCCTGGTGCACCCGCAGCTGCAAGCCCTGAACGACCCGCTGGTGTTTGCGGCGGGTGACATTGCCTCGTTTGTGGACCGCCCGCTGGAAAAAGCAGGTGTGTTTGCAGTGCGCATGGCCAAGCCCTTGGCCGAGAATTTGCGCCGCAGCCTGCGCGGTCAAAAACTGCTGGCCTACGACCCGCAACGCCATTGGCTGGCCCTCATATCCACGGGCAACCGCTTCGCTTTGGCCTCACGCGGATCACTGGGCTTTGCCGGGGCCTGGGTCTGGCGCTGGAAGGACCGCATCGACCGCGAATTTATGCGCCGTTTCACCGAATTCCCAGCCATGGCCGGGGCAAGCAGCCCCGCCCAAGCCGGGGCCCAGGTGCGCGAGGCCGTGCAGGCCATGGGCCAACTGCTCAAGGACATTCAGGCCCAAGGCAAGGGGTACACCACGCAGCTGAACCTGACTTCCGAAGAGTCGCTGCAAGCCATCTCGGCCATTGCGATGCGCTGCGGGGGGTGTGGTGCCAAAGTCGGCGCCAGCATTTTGTCCCGCGCCTTGGGGCAATTGCAGCCCGTAGAGCGTCCGGATGTGCTGATCGGCCTGCATTCGCCAGACGACGCGGCCGTGGTGCGTGTGCCGCCGGGCATGGCCGTGGTGCAGACGGTGGACTTTTTCCGGGCCTTCATCGACGACCCCTATGTGTTTGGCAAAGTGGCGGCCAACCACGCGCTGGGCGATATTTTTGCCATGGGGGGCGAACCCCAAACCGCCACCGCCGTGGTCACCGTGCCGCCGGGCCTAGAAAGCAAGGTAGAAGACCTGCTGACCCAAATGATGGGTGGGGCGATCGAGGTGCTGAACGCCGCAGGCTGCGCCTTGGTAGGCGGGCACACGGGCGAGGGTGCCGAGCTGGCCCTGGGATTTGCCATCAACGGGCTGATCGACGAGAAGATGGACAGCGTGATGCGCAAGGGCGGCATGCAGCCCGGTGATGTGCTGCTGCTGACCAAGCCGATTGGCACCGGCACCTTGTTTGCCGCGCACGCACGCTACGCCGCCAAAGGCCGCTGGATCGATGCGGCGCTCAAGTCGATGGTGCTGTCCAACCAATCGGGCGCAGCCATTTTGCGCACGCACGGGGCCACCGCCTGCACCGACCTGACCGGCTTTGGCCTGCTGGGCCACCTGGTGGAGATGACCCGTCCGTCCGGCGTGGACGCAGAACTGACCATGAGCACCCTGCCCCTGCTGGATGGCGCGGTGGACTGCGTGCAAGCGGGCATCGTCAGCTCTTTGCAGCCCGCCAATGTGCGCCTGCGCCGCGCCCTGCGCAACGCCGACGAGTTCGTGGGCGACCCCCGTTATCCCCTTTTGTTTGACCCGCAAACCGCAGGCGGCCTCTTGGCCAGCGTGCCCGCAGCGCAAGCAGCTGCCTGTTTGCAAGCGCTCAAGGCGGCAGGCTACACCCACACCGCCATCATTGGCCGCATCACCACACAAAGCCAAGCCATCGAGCCGGTGCTACTGAAAACCTGAATGCCTTCAAGGCCTGTTATGTCATGAGCACCGAACACATCACCCTGAACGCGGACCTCAGCCAGCGCTGCACCCTCCACAGCCCCTCGCTCGATTGGGTGGATTCACCCGCCTCCGGCGTATCGCGCCGCATGCTGGAGCGCGACGGCGGCGAAGTGGCTCGTGCCACGTCCATCGTGCGTTATGCACCCGGCTCGGCCTTTGCCAGCCACACCCATGGCGGCGGCGAAGAAATCCTGGTGCTCGAAGGCACCCTGCATGACGAGCATGGGGTTTATGGCCCCGGCACTTACATCAAGAACCCAGTGGGCAGCTCGCACGCGCCGTCCTCGCCCGATGGCTGCACTTTGTTTGTGAAGCTGCGCCACCTGGACCCGCGCGACAACGAGCGCGTGGTGATCGACACGCGCCGCAGCGAGTGGCGTCAAGGCATGGTGGAAGGCCTCAAGGTCTTGCCGCTGAACACCTTCGAGACCCAAAACACCGCGCTGGTGCGCTGGGCGCCTCAAACATTTTTCAACCCGCACCGGCATTGGGGCGGCGAAGAGATCCTGGTGGTCGATGGCGTGTTCTCGGACGAGCACGGTGACTACCCCGCAGGCAGTTGGCTGCGCAGCCCCCACATGAGCCAACACCAACCGTTCAGCCGCGAGGGCTGCTTGATTCTGGTGAAAACCGGGCACTTGGTTTGAACATGACATCACCCATACCCCCCATTCGCGCCGTCGTCTTTGATGCCTACGGTACGCTGTTCGATGTGTACTCGATCGGCGCTTTGGCAGAAAAACTCTACCCCGGCCAAGGCGCAGCCCTGTCGGTGCTGTGGCGCGACAAGCAGATCGAGTACACACGCCTGATCTCGCTGAGTGACCCCAGCCCCCAAGGCAGTCGCTACTACCAATCGTTTTGGGACATCACACGCGCGTCGCTGCGTTATGCGCTGGCGCGTTTGGGCTTGGTGCACAGCGTGGCCAATGAAGACGCGCTGATGGCGCAATACGCCCAGCTCACGGCCTTCCCGGAAAACCTAGGCGTGCTGCAAGCCTTGCATCAGAGCGGCGTGGCGACAGCGATTCTGTCCAACGGCAGCCCCGAGATGCTGCAATCAGCCGTGCACAGTGCGGGCATGAGCAAGCTACTCGATGCGGTGCTGTCGGTGGACAGCGTGCGCCAGTTCAAGACCACCCCCACCAGTTATCAATTGGTACAAGACCACTTTGGCTTTGCCCCAGCGGATGTGCTGTTTGTGTCGAGCAACGCCTGGGACGCGCTGGGCGCCACTTGGTTTGGATTCACCACCCTGTGGGTCAACCGCCAGGGTCTGCCGCCCGAGGCCATGGGTCCGGCACCTCACCACACGGGCCGCGACTTGGGCGAAGTGCTGAAGGTGCTGGGCTTGCACTGAACACGCATTCAGTGCCCGATGATGAGGTCCTTGCCGTCTTTGTCGTGCACCGCGAACTGGTCGACCAACGTGGCGCTGGCTTCGTTCAGGCCTCGCACCTCCACCTCGGCGCCTTCGCGGCGGAACTTGAACACCACCTTGTCCAAGGCACTCACGGCAGTGATGTCCCAGAAGTGCGCACGGCTCACGTCGATCACCACACGCGGCACGACCTCGTCAAAGTCGAACGCGTCGATGAAGCGATCGGCACTGGCAAAAAACACCTGACCCACCACCTCGTAGGTGTGGGTGTCTGGCGTGCTGGTCGAGTGCACCAGCAAAATCTGTCCGATTTTGTGCGCGAAGAAAAAGCCCGACAACAACACGCCGGTCAACACGCCTTGGGCCAAGTCCTGGGTGAACACCGTCACCAGCACCGTGGCCAGCATGACCACGCTGGAACTCTTGGGGTGTTCGCGCAGGTTCTTGAACGAGCCCCAGTTGAAGGTGCCGATCGACACCATGATCATCACCGCCACCAAGGCGGCCATGGGGATTTGGCTGACCCAGTCACCCAAAAACACCACCAAGATCAGCAGCACCACACCGGCCACGAGCGTGGACAAACGACCGCGCCCGCCGGATTTCACGTTGATCACCGACTGGCCGATCATGGCGCAGCCGGCCATGCCGCCGATGAAGCCGGTGGCGATGTTGGCCACGCCTTGACCCACACACTCGCGGCTTTTGTCGCTCTTGGTGTCGGTCATGTCGTCGACGATGGTCGCGGTCATGAGCGACTCCAGCAAACCCACCACCATGAGCGTGGCCGAGTAGGGCAGGATGATCATGAGCGTGTCCCAGTTCAGCGGCACATCGGGCAGCAAAAACACCGGTAAGCTGCTGGGCAACTCGCCCATGTCACCGACGGTGCGAATGTCCAGACCCATCCCGATCGAGAAAGCGGTCAGGACCACGATGGTCACCAGCGGCGAAGGCACGGCTTTGGTGAGGTAGGGCAGGCCGTAGATGATGGCCAACCCCGCGGCGGTCATGGTGTAGACATGCCAAGTCACGCCCACGGTGCTGGGGTTGAGCTCGGGCAACTGCGCCATAAAAATCAAAATCGCCAGCGCGTTCACAAAACCGGTGACCACCGTGCGCGACACAAAGCGCATCAGCTGCCCCAGGTGCAGCCAGCCCGCGATCACCTGCAACACGCCCGTGAGCACGGTGGCGGCCAAGAGGTATTGCAAGCCGTGGTCTTTGACCAGCGACGCGATCACCAGCGCCATGGCGCCCGTGGCCGCCGAGATCATGCCGGGGCGCCCGCCCGCAAACGCGATGATGGTGGCGATCGAAAACGAGGCGTAAAGCCCCACCTTGGGGTCCACGCCCGCGATGATGGAAAACGCAATCGCCTCAGGGATGAGTGCCAGCGCGACCACCAAGCCGGCGAGCACGTCGTTGCGGGCATTAAAAAGCCAAATTTGGCGAAAAGAATGGAGTGTCATGCCGATTAGGCCGCTTGGCTGATCAGCCCGGGCCATGGTTCTAAATGAAAGGAGTTTGAACAGGCAGGCCCAAGACGCTGCGCACAGTTCCCAATAAGGCGAGCAGGGGATTGCAGATCTGATGTACAACGCCGCGCAGCAGGTTCAATGCCGAATCAGTGTAAGTCATGTACAGGCTCTGCTTTTTTAAAATCCACACCACCACCAAGCCACACTGCCGACCATGACCACATCCTTTTCACTCGCACCCCTCATCGCGCCACTCGGCCCACTGCGGGTGGCCATCAACCTGGGCAACCCGGTACTGGCTGGACTGGATGCTGCCACGGGTGAACCCACAGGCATTTCGGCCGATCTGTCCCGCCGCTTGGCCGCGCAGCTGGGCCTGAAAATTGAATGGCGCATCTTCAAGAAAGCCGACGAATCGGTGCAGTGCGTGCGTGCCGACGAAGCAGACATCGGCTTTTTTGCCATCGATCCGGTGCGCGGCGAAGGCCTGCATTTTTCACCGCCCTATGTGCAGATTGAAGGCGCCTACATGGTGCGCAACGACTCGCCGCTGCAAAGCAACCACGAGGTGGACC
>JAKFXJ010000096.1 GCA_021731425.1 Limnohabitans sp.
CCGATGGCTCCAGCCGCGGTATCTTGGCCATGAACCACGAGTACATCAACCCCGAGTACTTCCACAATGTGGCCAATTTCAACAAGCCCTAAATCCCTGACAACACGAAAAAACAGGTCGCTGGTCACGGTGTGTCGGTCATCGAAGTTCAGCGCAATGCCGCTGGCAAGTGGGAGTATGTGAAGAACTCCACCTACAACCGCCGAATCACGGGTTACACCCCCATGACCCTGACAGGCCCTGCAGCTGGCCACGACCTGCTCAAGACCGCCGCCGACGCCACCGGCACCGAAGTGTTGGGCACGCTCAACAACTGCGGTGCTGGCCAGACGCCTTGGGGCACCTTCATCACCTGCGAAGAGAACTTCAACGGCTACTTTGGCACCGACGCAGCCGGATGGACACCCGACACCCTGCAAAACCGCTACGGCTTGGCTGCTGCGGGTTTTGGCTACGGCTGGCACAAAGGTGACCCCCGCTTTGATCTGGCGGTCAACCCCAACGAACCCAACCGATTTGGTTGGGTCGTCGAGATCGACCCCTATTCGCCCACCAGCAAACCCAAAAAGCGCACTGCCCTGGGCCGCTTCAAGCACGAGAACGCAGAATGCGTGCTCTCCAAGACCAACAAGGCCGTGGTATACACCGGCTGCGACGAACGTAACGAGTACCTCTACAAATTCGTGTCGACCGGCACCTATGACGCTGCCAACAAGGCCAGCGGCGCCAATCTGCTCGACGCCGGCATCTTGTATGTGGCCCGCTTTGATGCAGGCACTGTGGTGGGCGATAACCAAGGTACTGGCGCTTGGCTGCCCTTGGTGCATGGTCAAAACGGCCTGACCGCCGAGAACGGATTTGCCAACCAGGCCGAAGTGCTGATCAAGGCCCGCCAGGCCGCTGACCGTGTGGGCGCCACCATGATGGACCGCCCAGAATGGGTGGCTGCCAACCGCACCAAGCCCGGTGAAGTCTTTCTGGCCTGCACCAACAACAACCGCCGCGGCAGTGCAGCTACGCCATCTTCCAACAACGTCAACGGTTCGACCACCGCCGGTTCTGCACGCCCCGCTTTGGATGAGGCCAACCCCCGTGCCGTCAACAACTGGGGCCATGTGATCCGCATCAACGAAATGGGTGCCGATGCCGCTGCCTTGACGTTCAACTGGGACATCTTTGTGATCGCTGGCAATCCAGCTCTGGAGGGTGCCAAGAAGGGCTCAAGCAACATCGACGCCAGCAACACCTTCAACTCGCCAGATGGCATTCAGGTCGATCCCGAAGGCCGCCTCTGGATCCAGACGGATGGCAGCTATGCGAACACCGGCGATTTCGTGAACCAAGGCAACAACCAGATGTTGGTAGCTGATATCACCACCAAGAAAATCACACGTTTCCTGGTGGGCCCTGCGGGCTGCGAGGTCACAGGCGTTTGCTGGACACCGGATGGTCGCACCATGTTCATCAACATCCAGCACCCAGGTGAAGTGGGTAGCCACCCGAATGCGCCTGCAGCCTACAAGTCGGCGACAGACAAGGACGCTTGGATCAATGCCAACCCAACGGCTTTCTCCAAGTGGCCTGACGGCGCCAGCGCTGGTCGTCCGCGCTCCGGCACTGTGGTCATTCGCAAAAACGATGGTGGCGTGATCGGCACCTGAAACTGGCTTTTGGCAGATCCTGTCTGGGTCTGCCGCTGAGCTTGGGCCACCCTGAGGGTGGCCCTTTTGTTTTTTCTCATTCAACGATGGTTGGCACTACATGAATGCGATGTCTCCCCAAGTTATCGAATGCTTGTCCCAAAATGATGGAACTTTGCGAGCACTCAATCTGCAACAGGGCGATACAGGACGTTTGCTCCAATGGCGACGGGTGTTGACGGGACATTGATCCCGCAAGAACGTCACTTTTTGGGTGGGGGCAGGCTGGTTGACATCAAACTTTCACAACCCGATTGTCCAATGTAAATTTTGGAGCAATGCATGTCACACCACGACCACGATCCCATTCACAACACCTCAAACAACCCTCATTTTCAGGACGTTTTAAACCAGTCCCTGCAAAACCCCATGCGCCGTGGTTTGTTGCGGGGTGGCTTGGGTTTGGCGGGCCTCGCCATGCTGCCCGGATGCGCGACTTTGACCTCAGGCTTGGCTGCTTCGCCCAAGGCCCTGGGTTTTCCTGCTGTTGAAAAGAGCTTGCTCGACAACGTGATGCTGCCACCCGGTTACCAATACAGCGTCTTGCACGCCACAGGCGATGCGCTGGACTCGGCCCTGGCCGCTTACTCGAACAAAGGCACTGAAGCCGACGACTGGTCGCGCCGTGTGGGTGATCACCACGACGGCATGGACATTTATTACATCGACGCCAACGGCCGTTACTCCGAGAAGGAAACTAGCCGCGCCGTGCTGTGCGTGAACCACGAAAGCTCGGCTGACGCGCATTTCATGCACCCCAACGGCCAAACGTCCAATGGCGTGGTGGGAAAAAAGTTTACGCAGTTTGGCGACTGGGACTTGGGCACACGCCCCGAGTTGGAAGTGCTCAAAGAGATCAACCACCACGGTGTATCCGTGGTCGAGATCGTCAAAACACCACAAGGCTGGCGCATCAAGCAAGACTCGCCGCTAAACCGCCGCATCACCGCACAAACGCCTGTGCGCATCAGCGGCCCCCACGCCCACATTGAGGCGATCCGCAGCTTCATGGTCACCCGCTGGGACACGGCGGGTGCCATGGCGCGTGGCACCTTGAACAACTGCGGCCATGGCAAAACGCCATGGGGCACGTATTTGGGCTGCGAAGAAAACTGGGCTTATTACTTCCAGACCACGGCCAATGGTGCTGCGCTGCCAGCCAAAGAAGTGGCTGCACGCAAGCGCTATGGTGTGCCCTCATCGGCTCCAGCAGCAGGCGCCACCCGCGCACCCAGCCAGGGCTGGCACACCGTATCGGCCACCGACGACCGTTTCGCCCGCTGGAACTTGGCGGCTACCGGTGCCAACGCCGAGCGTGATTTCCGCAACGAAGCCAACACCTTTGGCTACAACGTTGAAATTGACCCACTGGCCCCCAACTCCACACCCGCCAAGCGTGTGGCCATGGGCCGCTTCGCACACGAAGCCGCGGTGTGCAGCTTGCCCGTGGCGGGTCAGCCATTGGCTTTCTACATGGGTTGTGATTCACGCAACGAATACATCTACAAGTTTGTGAGCACCGCGGTGTGGGACCCCCGTGATGTGGGTGGCGGCTTGGTGGCCGGTGACAAGTACTTGAGCGAAGGCAAGCTGTACGTCGCTCGCTTTGACGCCACAGGCCAAGGCGAGTGGCTGGAGCTGACCATCACTGACCCGCGCATTGCGAACCACAGCACCTACAAATTTGCCAATCAGGGTGATGTGTTCATCAATGCACGCTTTGCAGCAGACGCCGTGGGCGCGACCAAGATGGACCGCCCGGAGTGGGGCGCCGTGAACTACCGCAATGGCGAGGTGTACTTTGCCCTCACCAACAACAATGCAGCCAACCGTACGCCCACCAAAGTGGATGCTGCCAACCCACGCGCTTACATGGACATGGATGGCAAAAAAGGCACGGGCAACCCACACGGCCACATCATCCGCTTCAAAGAGCCTGGCCACCAAGCCTCGGCCAAGACTTTTGCGTGGGACATCTTCTTGTTCGGCGCTGAAGAAGACTCGGGCGATGCCAACTTGTCGGGCCTGACCGCCAAGAACTCGTTCTCATCGCCAGACGGCTTGTGGTTCAGCAAAGCCACCGGCATTTGCTGGATCCAGACCGACGACGGCGCTTTCACCGACGAGACCAACTGCATGATGCTGGCCGCCATTCCGGGCCAGGTGGGAGACGGCGGTAAAGTGACCGTGAAAAACAAGATGATGGTGGGTGGCGTTGAGCAAAACGGCACACAAGAAACCTTTGTGGGTGCAGCCTTGGGCGAAGCCAAACTGCGCCGCTTTCTGGTGGCGCCCCAAGGGGCAGAAGTCACGGGCATCACCGAGACCGCTGATGGCAGAACCCTGTTCGTCAACATCCAACATCCGGGTGAGTTGTCCAAGCCTTTGGCTTCGGGCTCGGCCCCTCAGAGCATGTGGCCAGGCAACGCAGGCTATGGCCCGCAAGGCCGCCCTCGTTCGGCGACCATCGTGATCACCCGCACCGACGGTGGCGTGATCGGGCTGTAAAGCCCAGGGGCCAAGTGTTCAGAGCAGCCGAGCGATGGCCTCAACATCCTCGGCGAACATTTGGCCCTTTTCTGCCAGCATCACTTTGTGCTGGCTGTCCATCAAGAGCGTGATGGGCAAGCCTTTGGGTTTGGGGAATTGTTTACGCCATTCGGGGCTGGCCCAGGCTGCGGGGAAGGTGTAGCCGCGTTTTTGCAGATAAGCCTGGGCGTCTTCGGGCTTTTTGTCGATCGACAAGGCCAGCATGCGCAGGCCTCGGCTTTTTTGCGAATCCCACAATGCCTGCATGCTGGGGCTTTGCAAGGCACAAAAAGGGCAGGTGCTGGACCACCAATACAGCAGCAATGGCTGGCGCTCGTGCTGGGAGTTCTGGCCAGTCAGCAAACGGATGGGCGGCACCTTGAGCACATCGCCCAAACGGGGCATGGCGGGTGCCAGTGCTTCGAGGGCCGCTTCGGAGGGGGTTTGGGCCAGTGCGCTGGCCCAGGGCCACAAAGCGCCCAAGCCCAAGCCCAGGGTCAGTTGCCTGCGTGTTGCAAAAGACTTTGGCGCTAAGTTTTGGTTGGGCATAGGACATTTCACAGGACTGGAGAAGCGCCAATATAAGTCAAAGTCAATGTTTTGCATGCCATTTGGGACTTGAATGCGTAAAAAGTGGCCGCTCTCTGGGGCCACATCCACAGCTTCTGTGCTCGATCAATCAGGGGGTTAAAAAATCAGACGCTTTGACACAAGACTGTCACAATTCACCGCTAAAGTGGCTTCAGTTCCCAAGACACGATGGCTTGGGCGGACTTGACCCCCCCCTGAATCAGGAGTTGATATGTTGAAATTGAAATCTTTTGTAGCTGCTATTGGCCTGAGTGCTGTTGCGGCCGTCAGTTTTGCCGCTGACATCACTGGCGCTGGCGCCACTTTCCCATTTCCTGTGTATGCCAAATGGGCTGAAGCCTACAAAGCAGCCACCGGTACAGGCATGAACTACCAATCCATTGGTTCTTCCGGTGGCATTCGCCAAATCCGCGCCAAAACCGTGACTTTCGGTGCCACTGACGCTCCGGTTTCCGGTGCTGACCTGGACAAAGATGGCATGGTCCAGTTCCCGGCCATCATCGGCGGCACTGTGCCTGTGATCAACTTAGACGGCTTCAAGCCAGGCGAATTGCGCGTGACTGGTCCCGTGTTGGCCGAAATGTTCATGGGCAAGATCAGCAAGTGGAACGACCCCAAGTTTGCTGCCCTGAACCCTGGTAAGACGCTGCCCAACGAAATCATCACCGTGGTGCACCGCGCTGACGGTTCCGGCACCACGTTCAACTGGACCGACTACCTGACGGCAGTGAGTAAAGACTGGGCCAGCGCCGTGGGCAAGGGCGCTGCGGTCAAGTGGCCAGCACCAACCTCCGTGGGTGGTAAGGGCAACGAAGGTGTTGCAGCCAACGTGAACCGCGTCAAAGGCTCAATCGGGTATGTGGAGTACGCATACGTGAAAAAGAACAACATGAATTTCATGCAAGTTCAAAACGCCAATGGCAAATACGTCAGCCCCGATGACTTGACCTTTGCTGCTGCCGCAGCCGGTGCCGACTGGTTCAGCGTGCCAGGCATGGGTGTGTCCATGGTCAATGCCAAAGGCGACAACAGCTGGCCCATCAGCACGGCTTCTTTCATTTTGATGTACAAGAACCCTGCTGACAAAGCCGCTTCTGCCGAAGCCCTGAAGTTCTTCGACTGGTCCTTCAAGAACGGCAAGAAAATGGCCGCCGATTTGGACTATGTGGCCTTGCCTGACAGCTTGACCGATCAGATCCGCGCCAAAGTCTGGTCACAAATCCAAAAGTAATCCAGACTCAGGTCTGCCATCCGTCGGTTGTCATTCGGTGACCGACGGATTTCTTGTTTAAATCCTTGCTCTTTGTTTGATGGGTCAAGACATGCAATCACCCCTCTCCAGCGTGGACAAAAACAGCCAAATGTTGGCTGTGGTCAAGCGCCAGCGGCTGCAAGACGTGTTGTTTCACCGCCTGACGCAGTTGTTCTCTTTGTTGGTTCTGGTGGCCTTGGCTGGGATCATCGTGTCCTTGTTCGTCAACGCCTGGCCCACTTTTGCCAAGTTCGGTGCGCGTTTCATTTGGTACGTGGAGTGGGACATCATCAATGAGGAGTTTGGTGCTGCCATTGCCATTGTGGGCACCATCGCCAGCGCTGGCATTGCCATGTTGGTGGCGGTTCCTTTGGCCTTTGGCATCGCCGTGTTCCTGACCGAGACTTGTCCTGTTTGGTTGCGCCGACCATTGGGCACGGCCATCGAGTTGTTGGCGGCGGTGCCGTCCATCATTTACGGCATGTTTGGCCTGTTTGTGTTTGCCCCCTTGTTTGCCGATTACATTCAGGTGCCGCTTCGCGAGGTCTTGAGTGGCATGCCCTTGATCGGGTTTTTGTTCGGCGGCGCCCCGAACGGCATGGGCATCTTGGCCGCTGGCATTGTGCTGGCTTTTATGGTGTTGCCTTTTGTGGCCGCTGTGATGCGAGATGTGTTCGAAATCACGCCGCCCATCTTGCGCGAATCGGCCTATGGTTTGGGCTGCACCACCTGGGAAGTGGTTCGCAAGATCGTGTTGCCTTACACCCAAAAAGGTGTCATCGGCGGCATCATGCTCGGCTTGGGTCGCGCCTTGGGCGAGACCATGGCGGTGACCTTTGTGATCGGCAATGCCAACCGCATGCCCACTTAGC
>JAKFXJ010000142.1 GCA_021731425.1 Limnohabitans sp.
AGGGCTTCATTTGTCTGATGGAGCAGCTGCCTTGGGAGCGTTTGCAAATCGCCATTGGCGGCATCGCGGCAGCGCAAGCGGCCATCGACTGGACGGTGCAATACGTGAAAGACCGCAAGGTGTTTGGCCAGGCCGTGGGCAACTACCAAAACACCCGCTACACCTTAGCCGAGCTGCAAACCGAAGTTCAAGTGGCCCGCGTGTTTGTGGACAAATGCTCAGAGCTGTTGTTGCAAGACAAGCTCGACACGGCGACGGCCAGCATGGCCAAGTACTGGTGCTCGGATTTGCAATGCAAAGTGATGGACGAATGTGTGCAGCTGCACGGCGGCTACGGCTACATGTGGGAATACCCCATCACCCGCGCCTATGCCGACGCGCGTGTGCAACGCATTTATGGCGGCACCAACGAGATCATGAAAGAAGTGATTTCGCGCAGCATGGGTTTGGCGGGTCGCTGAAACGCATGAGTGAATTGGCCGAACCCAAACGCGCACGCGGTCGCCCCAAAAAGACCGAGGGCGAGCGCGACGATGGCAACCGCCGCCAGGCGCTGATTTCGGCGGCGGCGCAGCTGTTCAAGCGCCAGGGTTACGACGCCACCAGTACCCGCGAGATCGCCGCGCAAGTGGGCATGCAGTCGGGCTCGCCTTTCTACCACTTTGGCAACAAACAAGACCTCTTGCTGGCCGTTATGGTCGAGGGCATGCAGCAGGCCATTGCGCGGCAACACGCGGCCTGCACACACACCACAGCCGACAGCGCCCGCGAGCGCTTGCGCCAACTCATCCGCCACCACTTCGATGTGCTGCTGGGCCCCGACAGCGACTTCATTCCGGTGATGCTCTACGAGTGGCGATCACTCGCCCCCGCGCAGCGCAAAGCCATCACCGAACTCAAAGACGACTACGAGGCCGCCTGGATGCCGGTGCTGCAAGCCCTGCATGACACAGGCCAACTGCAAGCTCCTGTGGGTTTGGCACGTTTGATGATTTTTGGTGCGCTCAACTGGTCTGTGCAATGGTACGAACCTGCCCACAAAAACAAGGTGGCCAAACGCGCCACGCTGGACGAGTTGACCGAAACCGCCTTGCAACTTTTTTTAAAAGATACCCCATGAGCACATCGCCAGCCAGCACTTACCAATCGGTCTTCACCCTCGGCTTACTGGCGGGGCAAGTGATTTTGGTCACCGGCGGCGGCTCGGGCATTGGCCGCTGCACCGCACACGAGCTGGCCTGTCTGGGCGCACACGTCGTGCTGGTGGGCCGCAACCCCGAAAAACTCGCCAACACCGCACAGGAGATCGTGGGTGACGGTGGGCAAGCCAGTTGGCACAGCTGTGACATTCGGCGCGAGGACGATGTGAAAGCCATAGTGGCGAAGGTGGTGCAGCAGCATGGCCGCATTCACGGCTTGGTCAATAACGCGGGCGGGCAATACATCTCGCCCTTGGCCAACACCAGCGCCAAGGGCTGGCAAGCCGTCATCGACACCAACCTCACCGGCGGCTTTTTGGTGGCGCGTGAGTGCTTCAACCAAAGCATGCAACAACACGGCGGCGCGGTGGTCAACATCGTGGCCGACATGTGGGGCTCCATGCCGGGCATGGGCCACAGCGGCGCAGCGCGGGCGGGCATGGTCAGTTTTACAGAAACCGCTGCATTGGAGTGGGCCGCGCAAGGCGTGCGTGTCAATGCCGTGGCCCCGGGCTACATCGCCAGCAGCGGCATGGACCACTACCCACCCGAGGCGGGCCCGATGCTACGGGAGATGCGCAACACGGTGCCGCAAGGCCGGTTTGGCACCGAGGCCGAAACCTCGGCCGCCATCGTGTTTTTGTTGTCGCCTGCCGCGAGTTTCATCAGCGGCACCGTGCTGCGTGTGGACGGTGCCCGCCCGCAAATGCGCATGGGCTGGCAACAAGCTGTGGCCAAGCCCGATGTGCAAACACGCGACGCCGTCAAAGCCTTTGACGGCTTTCACCGCGCCGTGACCCCCAAGGTATTCCAATGACATTTGAATCCACCTGGAACCCGCACAGCCCTGTGGCGCAGCAACGGCGCGAAGCCGCGCTGGCCCGACTGGCGCAGTGGCAAGCCTTGCAAGACCGCGCAGCGCTTGCCTCAGCCCAGTCCAAACCCGTGTTCGACAAACGCGGCCAGTTGCTGCCGCGTGAGCGCGTGGCCTTGTTGCTCGATCCGGGTGCACCTTTCTTGCCCTTGTGTGCCTTGGCGGGCTTCATGCAAGACACACCTGACCCGGACAAGTCGGTGCCCGGCGGCGGCATGATTGCGGGCATGGGCTTCATCAGTGGTGTGCGCTGTATGGTGGTGGCCAGTGACTCGGGCATCGAGGCCGGGGCCATTCAAGCGCGAGGCCTCGAAAAGATTTTGCGGGTGCAAGAGTTGGCCCTCGAAAACAAACTGCCTTTTGTGCACCTGGTCGAAAGCGCCGGGGCCAATTTGATGCAGTACAAGGTCGAAGGTTTTGTGCTGGGCGGCAGCCTGTTTCGCAACCTCGCCCGCCTGTCGGCGGCGGGCTTGCCCGTGCTCACCGTGCAACACGGTTCAGGCACGGCAGGCGGAGCCTACATGCCGGGCTTGAGTGACACGGTGATCATGGTGCGCGGCAGGTCACGCGCGTTTCTGGCCGGGCCGCCTTTGCTCAAGGCCGCCACGGGCGAAGTGGCCACCGAAGAAGAACTGGGCGGGGCCGAGATGCACACCAGTGTGTCGGGTCTGGGCGAGTACCTGTGTGAAGACGACCGCCACGCGCTGGGCACGGCCCGCGATGTGGTGGCGCGTTGGGACTGGGCGGCGCACTCCACACAAAGACAAGCCAAGCCCCCGCGCTGGGATGCCGAAGAACTGCTGGGCCTGATGCCCGCCCACCACCGCGAACCGATCGACATGCGCGAGGTCATCTTGCGCTTGGTGGACGACTCGGATTTTCTGGAGTTCAAACCGCTGTTTGGCGCAGCCACAGTGTGTGCACAAGCACGCATCGGCGGGCATGCGGTGGGCATCATCAGCAACAACGGGCCGATTGACGTGGCCGGGGCCAACAAGGCCACGCACTTCATCCAGTGGATGTGCCAGCTGGGCCACCCCATCGTTTATTTGCAAAACACCACCGGCTACATGGTGGGCAAAGACAGCGAACAAGGCGGCATGATCAAACACGGCTCCAAGATGATCCAGGCCGTGACCAGCGCCACCGTGCCGCAAATCACCATCCAGTGCGGAGCCTCGTTTGGTGCGGGCAATTACGGCATGTGCGGCCGGGGTTATGCACCGCGCTTTTTGTTCAGCTGGCCGGGGGCCAAAACCGCCGTGATGGGCGGCGAGCAAGCCGCACGCACCATGCAGATCGTGGCCGAGGCGGGCATGGCCCGCAAAGGCATCACGCCCGACCCCGACAAGATGCAGGCCCAGTTCGACAAGATCGTGGCCCTGTTCGAGGCCCAGGCCGATGCCTTCTATACCAGCGGCTTGGTGCTGGACGACGGCGTGATCGACCCGCGTGACACCCGCAGCGTGCTGAGCTTTTGCCTGGACACTTGCGCCGAGAGTGCAGCCCGGCAGCCCCGTGCCTCGACCTTCGGCGTGGCCCGCATGTGAAGGCCCAGACATGGCCACCGATTTGAAACACATGCTCTCGCTGGACGCCGCCTACCAGTTGGGTGAGCAACTCGCTGCGGCCGGGGCTTCGGTGCATCGGGGCCGGTGGCAAGCGGCCATGGGGGCCGACTTTGAGGCCCAGGGCCTGATGCACCGTGGCCGCCGCTTGGCCCAAGTGATGGCAACATTTTTGTCGCCTGACTTTGCGCAGAACGCCCCTTTGCTGGTGCGGGCCATGGGCCGACCCATGGGGCTGGACAAACAGGGCGAGCCCACCGCCAGTGGCGATGTGCCGAGCAGCTTCTTTTACCTGCCGCACAGCATGTACATCGCCAGCCATGGCCTGAACCATCTGCCCGAGGCCATGCACGCCCAGCACGCCTTGACCCAGCGCTTCACCGCCGAATTCAGCCTGCGCCCGTTTTTGCAGCAACACACCCAGACCACTTTGGCCCACCTGGCGTTGTGGGCGCAAGACGACAACGCGCATGTGCGCCGCGCCGTGAGTGAAGCCACACGACCGCGCCTGCCATGGGCTGCGCGTTTGCCCGATTTTGTGCGTGACCCTACGCCCGTGCTGCCTTTGCTGACCCGCTTGCGCGACGACTCCTCGGCCTATGTGCGACGATCAGTGGCCAACCACCTGAACGACATCGGCAAAGACCACCCAGAACTGCTCACCGGCTTGGCCCGCCAATGGCTGGACGATGCGCCGGTGCCCGCAACACGGCAAAGCTTGTTGCGACATGCGCTGCGCACCGCCATCAAACGCTGCGATGCACAAGCGCTGGCCTTGTTTGGTCACGGGCAAGTGAGCCCCTTGCAGGTTCACAGCGCGAGCATCAGACCCTCAACAGCCCGCATTGGCGAGAGCGTGACCGTGCGTTGTCAATTGCATAACCCAACTGCTCAGGCGGCCAGCGCCTTGGCCGATTGGCGGGTGTTTTACGTCAAGGCCAACGGCACGCTCAGCCCCAAGGTGTTCAAAGGCAGCACGTTGCAGGTCGAGGCCCACAGCAGTGTGGCGATCGAAAAAACCCTGTCGCTGCGCCAAATGAGCACCCGCACCCACCACCCGGGCCGCCACAGAGTGGAGATCGCCCTCAACGGGCACGTCCACCCCCTCGGCCACTTTGATCTGCAGCCCTGAACCCACCCCACGGAGACACACCATGCAATACACCCACGAGCACCGCGAAATCCAGAACACGCTCAAGCGTTTCATCGAGGCCGAGATCAACCCCCATGTGGACGAGTGGGAGGCGGCCGAGATTTTTCCGGCGCACGAGGTCTTTAAAAAGATGGGCGACTTGGGGCTGCTGGGCCTGACCAAGCCCGAAGCCTTTGGTGGTGCGGGTTTGGATTATTCGTACAGCATGGCCATGGCCGAGGCGCTGGGCCACATCGACTGCGGCGGCATTCCCATGGCCATTGGTGTGCAGACCGACATGGCCACGCCTGCCTTGGCGCGTTTTGGCAGCGATGAATTGCGGGCGCAGTTTTTGGCCCCGGCGATTGCAGGCGATATGGTGGGCTGTATTGGCGTGAGCGAGCCGGGTGCGGGCAGCGATGTGGCGGGCATTAAGTCCGTGGCCCGCAAAGACGGTGACGACTACGTGATCAGCGGGCAAAAAATGTGGATCACCAACAGCCTGCAGGCCGACTGGATGTGCATGCTGGTCAACACGGGGGAAGGTCCGATTCATAAAAACAAGAGTCTCGTCATGGTGCCCATGCGCGAGAACGGCAAGCTGCTGCCCGGCATCGAGGTGGGCAAGAAAATCAAAAAAATCGGCATGAACAGCAGCGACACCGGCTTGATATATTTTGACGAAGTGCGCGTGCCGCAGCGCTACCGTATCGGCGCCGAGGGCCAAGGCTTCATCTACCAGATGCAGCAGTTCCAGGAAGAACGCCTGTGGTGCGCGGCCAGCACGCTGCAGTCACTCACCAACTGCATCCAGTGGACGGTGGACTGGGCACAAGAGCGCAAGCTTTTTGGATCGACTCTGGCCGACCAGCAGTGGGTTCAGTTCAAGCTGGCCGAACTCAAAGCCGAAGTGGAGTGCCTTCGCGCCCTGACCTACCAGGCCTGCGAGCACTACATCGCCGGTGAAGACGTGACCGAATGGGCCACTATGGCCAAACTGAAAGCGGGCCGTTTGAACCGCACCGTGCCAGACACCTGCCTGCAGTTCTGGGGCGGCATGGGTTTCACTTGGGAGAACAAGGTTTCACGCATGTACCGCGATGGCCGACTGGCGTCCATTGGCGGCGGGGCTGACGAGGTGATGCTGGGCATCTTGTCCAAGATGATGGGCATTGCCAAACGGCCCCAAAAATGAGCACGCCCGTGAGCAACACTTTGCTGATCACGCGCCAAGGCGCGGTCGAGACCTGGACACTGAACGACCTGGCAACACGCAACGCGCTGAGCGATGCCATCGTGGACGGCTTGCTGAGCGCCTGTGCACGGGCTGCGCAAGACACATCTTTACGCATCGTGGTGTTGACTGGCGCAGGCGGTGCCTTTTGCGCGGGTGGCAGTTTGGGCGGCTTTGCCAGCCTGATTGGCCAACCCCTGCAAGAGGGGCAAACCGACCCGCTGCTGGCCATGAACCGGGGCTTTGGCGACCTGCTGCACGCGCTGTGCGCCCTGCCCCAGTTGCTGGTGTGCCGGGTCGATGGTGCGGCCATGGGAGGTGGCTTTGGCCTGGTATGCTGCGCCGACCATGTGGTGGCCACAGCCCGTTCGGTGCTGGGCACACCCGAGGTCACACTGGGCTTGCCACCTGCACAGATTGCGCCTTTTGTTTGGCAACGCTTGGGCGAGAGTGCGACACGCCAGTGCTTGCTGCAAGGCCTGAGCTACACCGCGGCCCAAGCGCAGCAAGTGGGCTTGGTGAACGAGCTCATCGAAGAGGACAGCGATGCTGCGTGGGGAAAAACACTCACGCGCCTGATGCGTGCCGCACCCAGCGCGGTGGCCAGCACCAAACAACTGCTGCGCAGCGTGCGCGGCCCGGTTCCGGACATGCGTGATGCGGCGGCGCAGGCCTTTGCCAGCGGCTTGCGCAGTGCCGAGGCCGCCCAAGGTCTGGCCGCTTTTGCACGCAAACAGCCCGCACTCTGGACACTTTCTGACAAGGACAAGGCATGAACCCCCAGGTCTCTCGCCTGCTGATCGCCAACCGGGGCGAGATCGCCCGCCGAGTGATCCGCACCGCACAGCGCATGGGCATCGCCACGGTGGCGGTGTATTCAGACGCCGACCAGGGCGCCCTGCATGTGCAAGAAGCCGACACCGCCGTCGCCC
>JAKFXJ010000386.1 GCA_021731425.1 Limnohabitans sp.
GGACAACGTGACCTTGCCTTGCCGCTTCTCCAAGCTCCGGCTCGAGCGCTGCCAGGCCGCTGGTGGCCCCGAGGCCACAGCCCAAAACTGGCTGAAGCGCATGGGCTTGCCCGAAGTGATGTGGAACCGCCGCGCCGACGCCTTGTCGGTGGGCCAGCAGCAGCGTGTGGCTGCGGCCCGCGCCCTGATGGGCCAGCCCGAATTGATCTTGGCCGACGAGCCCACCTCGGCACTCGACGCCGCTTTGCGCCAGGACTTCATGGACTTGTTGCTGCAGGCCGCACGCGATGCGGGCAGCACCTTGGTGTGTGTGAGCCACGACGAGCAGCAGGCCGTGCGCTTTGATGTGCAATGGTCCTTGCCCGCCTTGCAGCAAGCGGAGGTGAGCGCATGAACAGCCTGCTGAGCATGGCCCGCAGCAGCGCCTGGAACCGGCGCAGCACCTTGGTGTGGGTGGTGGTGTCGCTGGCGCTGGCCACCGCCTTGTTGTGGACGCTCGAGCGTTTGCGCCACGACATCCGTCACAGTTTTTCGCAATCGGTCAGCGGGGTCGATTTGATCGTGGGTGCCCGCAGCAGCCCGGTGCAGCTGATGCTGTTTTCGGTGTTCCACATTGGCAGCGTGCCGCAAAGCATGAGCATGGACAGCGTGCACAAGCTGTCCCAGCACCGCTCGGTGTCTTGGGTGGTGCCATTGAGTCTGGGGGATTCGCACCGGGGCTTTCCAGTGCTGGGCACCACACCCGCGTTTTTTCAGCACTTTGCCTATGGCGACAAACAGCCGCTGGTTTTACAGCAAGGCGCGGTGTTTGCGGACACGCTCGATGGTTTGTACGAGGCCGTGATCGGGGCCGAAGTGGCACGCAAGATTGGTTATGGCCTGGGTCAAAGCATCACGCTGGGCCATGGCATGCACGAGCACGACCATGACCACAAAGGAGAAGGCGACCAGGCCGATGAACACGCCGACAAGCCCTTCAAGGTGGTGGGTATTCTGGCCCCCACAGGCACCCCAGTAGACCGTTCGGTGCAGGTGAGCCTGCAGGCCCTCGAAGCCATCCACTTGGGCTGGGTCGCGGGCACGCCCATGCCGGGTGGGCAGATCCCGGCCGACCAAGCCCGCAAATTCAAGCTCGAGCCCGAAGAAGTCACGGCCGCCTTGGTGGGCCTGAAAAGTCGGGCGGCGGTGTTCAATGTGCAGCGCTTTGTGAATTTCTACGAAGACGAAGCCCTGATGGGTGTGATGCCCGGTGTGGCGCTGGGTGAGCTGTGGTCGGTGTTGGGGCTGGGTGAAAACGCTTTGTTGGCCGTCTCGGCCTTGGTGGCTTTGGTGAGTGTGGTTTCGCTGGTCGCGGTGGTGTTGGCGGGACTGAACGAGCGCCGCCGCGAACTGGCCGTGCTGCGTGCGGTTGGCGCCGCGCCGCGTCATGTGCTGGGCCTGCTCACGCTCGAAGGGGTTTGGGTCACCTGCGCCGGAGTGGTGTTAGGCGTGCTGCTGGCCCACGCGGGCATGGCGCTGGCCACGCCGTGGTTGCAGCAGTCGCTGGGCATCCGCTTGCAACTGGCCGCGCCCTTGCCCACGCAGCTGGCGCTGGCAGGCGCGGTCTTGCTGGCCGGATTGTTGGCCAGTTTGGGCCCGGCTTGGCGGGCTTACCGTTTGTCTTTGGCCGATGGTTTGTCGCCGCGTGTGTGAAGCCTTGCATGGCGGCCCAAACGCTTGCTGCAAAATGCATCGCAAAGACAATCGGAAAGAGAGTTCAGGGATGAAACAAGTCACAAGGTCTTGGCAGGCGTGCTTGCTGATGGCGCTGCTGGGGGCCTCGGCTGCACAGGCGCAAAGTGTGCGCGAAACCGTGCGCGAGACCGTGCCCCAGGTCCAGCCTGCCTTGTCGGCCGCCGCCCCGCCGCCCGGTGCCAGCGTGCCCGGCCAGACACGCACCATTGGCTGGGAGCAGCTGATTCCGGCGGGTTGGGACCCCTACAAAGACCTCAAGGCACTGAACCTGGACACACTCAAGGACAACGACCCCAAGGCCGAAGAGGCGCTGAAAAAAATGCGCAAGATGTGGGACAACGCCCCCATCAACCCGCTGATCCTGGGCCAGAGCGTGCGGCTGCCGGGCTATGTGGTGCCGCTGGAAGACCTGGCCGCGGGCATCAAAGAATTTTTGCTGGTGCCTTACTTTGGCGCGTGTGTGCATTCGCCACCGCCTCCGGCCAACCAGATCGTGCATGTGCTGCTGGACAAGCCCGTCAAAAACCTGCGCCTGATGGATGTGGTTTGGGTGAACGGCCCCATGAGCGCCACCAAAACCGACTCGCACATGGGTGTGGCCAGTTACCGGATTGACGCCAAGGCGGTCACG
The DNA here is from genome assembly GCA_021731425.1 of Limnohabitans sp. Lineage (GTDB taxonomy): Bacteria > Pseudomonadota > Gammaproteobacteria > Burkholderiales > Burkholderiaceae_C > Limnohabitans_A. The sequence continues at coordinate 2,366 of JAKFXJ010000386.1, forward strand.
CCTTACCAAGAAAAAAAGCGCTGATCAATCCGGGTTGGAGACGCCCGAGGCCACATGCCCCGAGGGCACATGCCGCGCCGCCGACTCGATGTGCCCGGTCTGGTCGTCAAAGAAAAAGTCCGGCTCGAACTCGCGCAGAAATTCGCCCTTGGGCAAGCCGCCCAAAAACATCGCCTCGTCCACCTCGATGTTCCAGTCCATCAGGGTGCGGATGGCGCGTTCGTGCGCGGGTGCGCTGCGGGCCGTGACCAGTGCGGTACGGATGCGCATGGCAGGCGTGCCCGCTTGCTGCAGCTGGTGCAGCGCTTGCAGCACGGGCTTAAAAGGCCCGGCCAGCAAGGGTTGCCCGGCCTTGTCGCTCTCGTGCTTTTGGAAAGCCGACAGGCCCTCGGCCTGGAACACCCGCTCGGCTTCGTCAGAGAACAGCACGGCGTCGCCGTCAAACGCGATGCGCACCTCGTGTGGGTGCGCTTCGGAGGCCAGGGCTGAATGCGGGTAGACCTGCGCGGCAGGCACACCGGCATCGAGCGCGGCCCGCACATCCGACAAATGGGTCGACAAAAACAGGTTGGCGTTGAGCGGCCGCAGATAGCGCCACGGCGGCTGCCCGCGTGTGAAGCTGCCGCGCTGAATCGGCAGGCCGTAGTGCTGCGCCGAGCGGAACACCCGCATGCCCGAGACCGGGTCGTTGCGCGAGAGGATCACCACCTCCACGCGCTGCGCGTCGGCGTTGTTGAAGGCAAGCAGCTTGCGCACCAAAGAAAAGGCCACGCCGGGTTTGGCGGGCGCCTCCAGGCGATCGAGTTGAAGCTTCATGTAGGCCCGGTCATCGCCTTGCTCAAACACCTGGTTTTCTTCTTCAAAGTCGAACAGGGCGCGTGACGAGATCGCCACCACCAACTGGCCTTCAAGGGATGCGGGCATCGGGGGCTCCTTTGGACAATGTAAGTGTCATGGCTTGGCGGCTCATTTGACCCACTGGTTCAGTTGCATGATAGGCATCAGCACGGCCAGCACGATCAGCATGACCATGCCGCCCATGGCCACGATGAGCAGGGGCTCCAGCACGGTGGCCAAAGCCATGGCGCGGCGCTGCACCTCGCCCGACAGTTGGGTGGCGGCCCGCTGCAGCATGACCGGCAGTTGGCCGGTTTGTTCGCCCAGCCGCGCAAACATGGACAGCAGACCCGGAAAGCGGGCGTTTTGCGCCAGCGCTGTGCCCAGCGGTGCGCCTTCGCGCACGCGCACCAGAGCCTCCAAAGCATCGGCCCGCAGGGCCTGGTTGGACAAGGTGTCTGCCGCCGCTTGCAGGGCTTTGAGGATGGGCACACCCGCGGCCGTGAGCATGGCCAGTGTGGAGGCGAAGCGGGCGCTGTTGTAGCCCCGCGCCAAGCGACCGATCAGGGGCAGGCGCAGCCAGGCGGCGTCAAAACGCAAGCGCAGCGCCGCTTGGCGCATGGCCATGCGAAACGCCAACACGCCCCCCGCGAGCAGCAGCACCATGAACCAGCCCCAGGTGCGCACAAAATCGCTGATGGCCAACATGGCGACCGTGAGGCCCGGCAACTGGCGTTTGGTGCCTGCAAACACCCCGGCCACTTGAGGCACCACCGAGGTGACCAGAAAAATCACAATCGCCAGGGCCACCAAGCTCACGATGGCGGGGTACAGCGAGGCTGACAGCAACTTAGCCCGCAAGACCTGCTGGTCTTCCAGGTCATTGGCCAGTTGGTTGAGCACGTCTGACAGGTGGCCGCTTTGCTCGCCCGCTGCGATCACCGCGCGGTCGATGGCGGGAAACTCCTGTGGAAATTGCGCCAGCGCCCGGCCCAGTGTGCTGCCCGAGTTGATGTCGGCGCGGATGGCGGCCAGCAGGTGGCGCTGTTTGTCATCGTCGGACTCATCGCTCAGGGCGGCCAAGGCGCGTTCGACCGGCAAGCCGCTGCCCACCAGGCCCGCCAGCTGGCGTGTCCACACGGCGCGTTCGCTGCCGCTGAAAGCACGCCCTCCGCCGATGGGGCGCTGCCACCAGGGCAGGTCGCGGGTCGCTTCGCTGGCCGAGCCCGAGGCAATGGCTTCGACCAACAGCGGCACCAGTTGTTGCCCACGCAACTGGGTGCGTGCGGCTTTCAGGCTGTCGGCTTCGAGTGTGCCTTTGCGCAGGGCACCATCGGTTTGCAGGGCTTCAAAACGGTAAGCAGGCATGGGGTGTCATCGGCTGAAGTAAAGAACACCGATCTGGCCGCTCCAGCTCAGGGTGCTGGGGCTGACGGTGTCGACCTGGCCCAAATGGCGCGAGCTGCCTACCGTACCAAACCAGGCCCATTGTGAAGTGAGGGCATAACGGTAACTCAGGCCCAGACCCACCGAGCCCAAGCCCGCATGCCAGCCCCCGGGCGGAGGGGGCAACAGGCGCAGTTGGGTGGCCCAGTGGTCGGCGGTGCCCCAGTTCACGCCAGCGCTCAAGCTGAGGGTGCTGCGCTCGCTCAGCGGCAGGCCATACGACGCACCGACCGACAAGGTGGTGCCGTCGCCCCGGTCCATCAGGTCTTGGGTCACATCGGTGCCCACCGACCAGCGTTTGTTGAGTTGGTAGTTCACGCCCACAAGGGCACGCAAGGTGTTTTTGCCCGAAGAAAAACCATCAAAGCTGCTGTTGTCTTGCAGGTTCTGGACGCGCAAAGACAGGTCGACTTTCAGGCGTTCGTCATTGCGCAGCTGGTAGGCCAAGTTGGCTTCTTTGCGGTAACCACTGAAGGCCAGCCATTCGTCGCCCGTGGCGTGGCCCAAGCGCCAGCGTCCATAGCGCACACCCAGCACCGGGCGCAGTGCCAGGCTGGTGCGGGCATCGGCCAGGTCCTGGGTCTTGAGCTTCAGGCCCACCGTGTAGCTCCAAGGTTTGGCGGGATCTTTGATCGTCGCGGTTTCTGGCGTTTGGGCATCTGCTGCCAAATGGGTTGGCGCCAAGGGCTCCGTTGGGGTTGTCGTGTCAGACACCTGCGCCTGCGCCAGGTTGAAGCTGACAGCGGCCCAAGCCAGTCCAGCCCAAGCGCCCTTCGTGGCCAATTTGCACACGGTACAGGGGGCGGGCGAAGGTGTGAGGGGCATGCAGCATCAGTCCCGAGTGACGCGCAGCAGCTCTTCGGCACTGGTGATGCCCGCATCGACCAAGCGCTGGCCGTCGTCACGCATCAGCACCATGCCTTGGGCCAAGGCCGTGGTGCGCAGCTCGGCTTCGGCCGCGCGGTGGTGGATCTGGGCACGGATCTCATCGGTGGCCACCAGCAGCTCAAAAATGCCGGTGCGCCCGGCGTAACCGGTTTGACCACAGGCCTCACAGCCCGCGCCGTGGCAGGCGGTGCAGCGCTTGCGCACCAGGCGCTGGGCCAGCACGCCCAAGAGCGAGGAGCTGAGCAAAAACGGCTCTACACCCATGTCGATCAGGCGGTTCACGGCGCTGGCCGCGTCGTTGGTGTGCAGCGTGGCCAGCACCAGGTGGCCGGTGAGCGAAGCCTGAATCGCGATCTGCGCGGTCTCATAGTCGCGGATCTCGCCGATCATGATCACGTCCGGGTCTTGCCGCAGGATGGCCCGCAAGGCTTTGGCAAAGGTCAGGTCGATCTTGGCATTCACCTGCGTCTGGCCCACGCCGGGCAGCTCGTATTCGATGGGGTCTTCCACCGTCATGATGTTGTGGCGCGTGGCGTCCAGGCGCTGCAGCGCGGCGTACAGGCTGGTGGTTTTGCCTGAGCCTGTGGGACCGGTCACCAACAAAATACCGTGTGGCTGGTGGATCAGTTGGTCCACCTGTTGCAGCACCTGGCCTTGCATGCCCACGGCTTCCAAGGTCAGGCGGGCTTCGCTTTTGTCGAGCAAGCGCAACACGGCGCGTTCGCCGTGCGCACTGGGCAAGGTGGAGACGCGCACATCGACGGCGCGTGCGCCCAAACGCAGGCTGATGCGGCCGTCTTGGGGAAGTCGTTTTTCTGCGATGTCGAGTTCGGCCATGATTTTCAGGCGCGAAATCAGTGCAGCGTGCAGCGCCCGGTTCGGTTGTACAACCTCGCGCAGGGAGCCGTCTATGCGGAAACGCACGCTGGAGTGGCGTTCATAAGGCTCGATGTGGATGTCGCTGGCCCCATCGCGTGTGGCCTGGGTGAGCAAGGCGTTGAGCATGCGGATGATGGGCGCGTCGTCGCTGGCTTCGAGCAGGTCTTCCACTGCGGGCAGCTCCTGCATCATGCGCGAGAGGTCGGCTTCGGACTCGACCTCACTGACCACGGCTGCAGCGGTGGATGCGCCATGGGCCTGGCCGCCCGAATAGGCCTCGTGGAGGCGTTGGGCCAGATCGGCGGTGCTGCAGTGCTGCATCTGCAGCGCATTGGTCTGACCGGGGGCGGCGTATTTGCGTGTCACCTCGGACATCGCCTGGCGTTCGCTCTCGTCACACCAGAGCAGACACAGGCGCTGGCCATCGTCTTCCAGCAGCAAGCGGCTGGTGCGTGCAAAGGCGTAGGGCAAGGGGTGGCGC
>JAKFXJ010000374.1 GCA_021731425.1 Limnohabitans sp.
GCCCACGGCAATCGGCAGCATGCCCGCGCCCATGGCAATGGTGGTCATCACAATCGGGCGAGCGCGTTTGTGGCACGCGTCCAGCATGGCGTCCCAGCGGCTCATGGGGGGCACAGCGGGCTGATCCCCTTGGGCAGGTTTGCCGCGCCGCGCCTCAATGGCGTATTCGACCAACAAAATGGAGTTTTTGGTGGCGATGCCCATGAGCATGATCAGGCCAATGAGTGAGGGCATGGAGAAGCTCTTTTGTGCAATCAACAGACCCACAAACGCGCCACCCAGCGACAGCGGCAGCGCCGCCAAAATGGTGATCGGGTGCAAGAAGCCTTTGAACAGCAGCACCAACACGATGTAGATGCACAGCACACCGATCGTCATGGCCAAGCCAAAACTGGCGAACAACTCGCCCATCACTTCGGCGTCACCCACCTCCACCACCTTCACGCCCGGCGGCAGGCTTTGCAGCGCAGGCAGTTTTTGCACCGCCGCTGTCACATCGCCCAAGGGCATGCCCGACAGCTCGATCTCGAAGTTGATGTTGCGCTGGCGGTCATAGCGGTCGATCACGGCAGGGCCGCCCGCCACCTCGATGCTGGCCACTTGGCCCAGCATGACGGGGCCACGGCTGCCGGGCACCATCAGGCGCTCGAGCGTGCTCAGATCGTGCCGGGACTCCTCGCCCAACTTCACGACGATGGGCACCTGGCGCTCCGACAAATTGAGCTTGGGCAGGGCCGCGTCGTAGTCGCCCAAAGAGGCCACACGCAAGGTGTCGCTGATGGCTGCGCTGGTCACGCCCAAATCGGCGGCCTTGGCAAAGTCGGGGCGCACCGCGATCTCGGGGCGCACCAAGCTTGCGGTCGATGCAATGGAACCCAAGCCTGAAATGGTGCGCAGGTCACGCTCCACCGCCATGGCGGCGGTTTGCAGGGCCTGCGGGTCTTCGCCCGTGAGCACCAGCACGTATTTCTCACCCGAGCCGCCCAAGCCCACCTTGCTGCGCACGCCAGGCAATTGTTGCAAAGCGGTGCGGATGTCGTTTTCGATCGCTTGCTTGCGCGGGCGTGTGCCGCGTTCGCTCAGCTGAATGGTGAGCGTGGCCTTGCGCACTTCGGCCGCGCCGCCACCCGCAAACGGGTCACTGCCCGCGCTGCCACCGCCAATGGTGGTGTAGACGCTCTTAACATCGTTCACCGTCATGAGCAGCTTGCGGGCGTGCTCGGCGCTGGCCTGGGTTTGCGCCAAGGTCGATCCCGGTGGCAGTTCCACATAGACCTGCGTTTGTGAGTTGTCGTCCGGTGGAATAAAACCCTTGGGCAACAAAGGCACCAGCATGATGGAGCCGATGAAAAACAGCGTCGCCAACACCATGGTGACCCAGCGGTGCTTCATGCACCAAGTGGCCCAGACCATGTAGCGCTTGAGCCAACCGGGTTCGCGCTCGGCCGTGACGATGGGCTTCAAGATGTAAGCTGCCATCATGGGCGTGAGCACCCGTGCCACCACCAGCGAGGCGAACACCGCGAGCGACGCCGTCCAGCCAAACTGCTTGAAGAACTTGCCCGGAATGCCGCTCATGAACGCCGTGGGCAAAAACACCGCGATCAAGGTGAAGGTGGTGGCAATCACGGCCAGACCGATTTCGTCGGCCGCTTCCATGGCCGCCTGATAGGGCGACTTGCCCATGCGCAAATGGCGCACGATGTTTTCCACTTCCACAATCGCGTCGTCCACCAACACACCAATCACCAAAGACAGCGCCAGCAAAGTCACCACGTTGATGGAAAAGCCCAAATACGCCATGCCAATGAAGGCCGGGATGACCGACAGCGGCAGCGCCACCGCCGACACAAAGGTGGCCCGCCAGTCGCGCAAGAACAGCCACACCACCAGCACGGCCAAAATCGCGCCTTCATAAAGCAAGACGAGCGAGCCGTCGTATTCCTCTTCCACCGGGGTCACGAAGTCGAAGGATTCGGTGATCTCAATGTCCGGGTTTTGCAAGCGGTATTCGGCCAGCGCCTGGCGCACCAAACGGCCCACGGCCACCTCGCTCTCGCCCTTACTGCGCACCACCTCAAAGCCGACCACGGGCACACCGTCCAACGTCGCTGCCGATCGGGCATCGGCCAGGGTGTCGCTCACGGTGGCCACTTGGTCCAGGCGAACGCTGCCTCCACGCGAGGTGGCCAGCTCGATCTGGCCCACCTCTTGTGCCGTTTTGACGGTGGCCAGCGTGCGCACAGGCTGCTCGCCCGCACCCAAATCCATGCGCCCGCCCGAGCCTTCTTGCTGCACCTGCTTGAGCTGGCGCGACACCTCGGCCGCCGTAATGCCCAGCGACTGCAAGCGGTTCACATCGAGGGCCACACGCACTTCACGCGTCACACCGCCCACGCGGTTGACGGCACCCACACCGCGCAATGACAAGAGCTTGCGGGTGATCTCTTTGTCCACCAACCACGACAGCGCCTCGTCGTCCATGCGCGAGGAGCGCACGGTGTAGGCCAAGACGGGCGAGCCCGCCAGGTTGAGCTTTTGCACCACCGGGTCGCGCAGGTCACCGGGCAAATCGGCCCGCACACCCTGAATGGCCGAGCGCACATCGTCCACCGCTTCTTGCGTGGGCTTTTCCATGCGGAATTCGGCGGTGATCGACACCACGCCGTCTTGCACCTTGGTGGTGATGTGTTTGAGGCCTTGCAGCGGCGCCAGCGCGTTTTCAAGCTTGCGGGCCACATCGGTTTCGAGCTGCGAGGGCGCCACACCGGGCAAGCTGGCGGTCACCGAGATGGTGGGCACGTCCAGGTCCGGAAAGTTCTGCACTTTCATGGACCCAAAGGCGATGAAACCGGCCACCGTCAGCAGCACAAACAGCATGACGGCCGGGATCGGGTTGCGGATCGACCAGGAAGAGACGTTGAGCATGACGTCCCTTTATTTGGCGGCTGGGGCTGCTGGAAGGGCTGGCGCGTCGACCACACGCACCGTGTCGCCGTGGTTCAAAAATGCGCCACCACTGGCCACCACACGCGCCTCGGCTTTCAGGCCACTGGTCACCTCCACGCGGTCACCACTTTGGCGGCCGGTTTGCACCTTGAGCTGAGTCACTTTTTGGTCGGCCCCGACGGTGTAAACGTAGCTGAAACCATCACGCACCACCACGGCACTTTGCGGCACGGTGAGCGCTTGGCTTTGGCCCAGGGCGATCTCGCCTTGGGCGTACATGCCTGCCCGGGCGCTGCCGGTTTGCGCAGGCAAATCGACATACACCAAGGCATTGCGGGTTTGGGCATCCACCGAAGGCGCGACCATGCGCACTTTGCCTTGCAGAACTTGGCCGCTGGCGGCTTTGATTTGCACAGGCGCACCCACTTGGATACGGCCAATTTCGGCAGCCGTCACTTCAGCCCGCCACTCGATGCGGCCCTGCCGAATGAGGCGGAACAATTCGGTGCCTGCACCCACCACGCTGCCCACCGTGGCCTGCCGGGCAGAGATGACGCCCGCATCCGGCGCACGCACCTGGGTTTGCGACAAGCGCACGTTTTGCAGCTGCACCAGGGCGCGGGCCGATTGCACACGCGCCTGCGCCGACGCATCGGCGGCCAGCGCTTGGCTCAATTGCGCGTTGCTGAAAAAGCCTTGCTGCTGCAGGCTGCGAGCCCTGTCGGCTTGGGCCTTGGCTTCTTGCGCACTGGCCGTGGCTTCTGCCAGCGTGCCTTCGGCTTGCGCCAACTCAGCCCGCAAGCCGTCGGCCTGCAAGACGGCCAGCACGTCGCCGCGTTGTACCCGGTCGCCCACGTTCACACGCACCTCGGTGATCTTCAGGCCATTGGCCTCGGCCCCCACAATGGCTTCTTGCCAGGCGGCCAAGTTGCCGTTGGCGCTGATTTTTTGCGCCAGACTGGCCGTTTGCGGCGTGGTCACAGTGACCGTGAGTGAGGGTTTGGCGGCGCTCTGTGCCGCGGGCGTCTGCCCTTGAGCGGGGATCCCCGCCAATAAAGTTAGCCCGCACAGCAGGCCGAAGGTCCGGTAAATTTTGGTCATTTTTTCTCGAACAGGAAGTCGTGTTGCGAGTTTACGACCTGTGTACTTTCACAGAGGGGTTCGGTGGTTTTTGGACGCCATGGAAAACGGCCATTGCGCGGCCCCGCAACAACTCTAGGTCCCTAGGCGCCCGCCGCGACGGGGTTCAGAACTTGGCCACCAAGGCCACGCCCAATGTTCTCCCCCACAGCGAGTGGTCGCGCGTGTTGAAACCAAAAACCTGCGTGGCTGTGGCAGAGAAAGCTTGTGGCGCCTGGCGATTGAGCACATTGCCCATGGTGGCCCGCAAACTGACGTTGCTGTTGACCCGGTAAGTAGCAGTGAGGTCGAGGGTGGTGAAAGATTTGACATCAAAGCCGGTCAGCAGCGTGCTTTGGAGCGTGGTCAAATTGACGCCCGAGCGGTCTCTGTCGTCATAACCCGAGGTGTAATTCAGCACCCCGTGCAGGCTCCAGGTGGGTGTGGTTAGCCCCGCAATCCAGCGCAAACGCAGGCGCGGTGTGATGGTGTCGGTGATGCTGTTGTACCGTGCCAGATCCGAGGTGTAAGCCCCGCCCGGGACTGACTGGTCCTTGGACCTGAGGTTGTAGGTTCCCTGCACAAACAAGTTCCACTGCCCCATGTCGACCGGAGCACGCCAGCGCACGTCAAAATCAATGCCCGACTTTTCGCGCTGGCCAATGTTGTAGTTGGGCAATTGCATGGCCAACTTGTTGTTTTTATCGAGCAAATAAAACTGCGAGTATTTGACCGGGTCCGCATAAACGATCTCACTGTCCAAGGTGGAGATCACATCATGCATGTGGACCGACCACCAGTCAGCGGTCACCGAAAAATTGCGGGTAGGCCGGTATGCCAAACCCAGTGACTTTTGTGTTGACAATTCGGGTTTCAAATCAGGATTGCCTGTGCCATAAACTTGCAAGGTGGCTCTTTCGCAAGCCACATTTCGGTTTTGGCTGGCATTAAGGTTGGCGAGAACCTTCAAGATGTCCGGGCCACATTCATTGGCGAAACTCGTGCCACCGATGACATAAAGATCGGTCAGGTTCTGCAGTTGCGCCACTGAGGGTGCCCGAAAACCTGTGCCCCAAGACGCCCGGGCCGACCAGCCGTTGTCAAAGTCATAACGCGAAGCCAGTTTGTTGTTGTGTGTGGTCCCCAAATCGCTGTACCGGTCCCAGCGTGTGGACGCGGTCACATCCCATTGGGGGGTGACCGGTAACTGCAACTCCAAATAAGCAGCCTGAATGTCCCGCTCAGCCTCAAAACTCGGCTGCTGCGCTGTGTTCGACACATATTGGTAGTCCGTGCCCTCGCGCCGCCATTCCAGGCCGGTGCCCAACATCACGTCCTTGCCCTGAATTTCCATCAATGGCCGTGATGCCCTGACATGACCCACAGTGGTGTGGGTCTTGCTGTCGTCCCAAGTGTTAAACACATTGCGCAAACCGTTGAGGGTGGCGGTCAAGGGGTTGTCTGACGTCAAGGGTTTGAGCATGTTGGGGTCGGTCAAGACCCGGCCGCTGACCAGTCCTAGACCTACAAAGTCCGTGAACTCCAGTCTGCGCACCACATGCGCTTGGGCCTTGTACAGCTCGGCTTTGTAGTCCCAGCCTTGCCACTCGCCTTTGAGGCCCGTGGCCACACGCCAATTGTTCTGCTCGTAGGCCCGCAAGAGGCCGTGCATCAAGCTCGGCGACCACAAAAACTGGGTCCTGGCCGGGTCCAAACCCGCACGGAGCGCCTCTTGGTAACCCACCGAATCGGGAGACGTTCCCAAGGTGTAGATCAACTGCCGCCAGCCTTGCGCCGCCATCTCACTGTCCTCGAGTCGTGAGTGCAAGATTTCGGCATAGGCGGTGGTGTTTCCACCCAACCATTTTTCTCCGCTGAGCAAGAGCTTGCGGCTGTCTTGTTGGGGGTAAATGGTCAATGCCGAGTAGGTGTTGTACTGGCACGAGGGTTGCCCCAAAAAGGGCACGTATGCGGCTGGGCATTGCCCGTCCTGGTGCAACAAACTGAACACCTTTCGGGTCGCTCCCGTGGCCGCATTGGCGGGCTCAAAAAATGTACCTGGTGTGGCGTAAGAGGTCACGCGGGTTCCGTCGATGGCGTAACGCTGCCCATCGCGCTCCACCTCGTAGCGCCCTTGGGCGTATTGGGGCCGGTCGCTGCCCTGCAGGGCATCGCGGTGGAACAACTCGGCCGTCAGGCGCAGGCTGTAGCCATCTTTATTCAAATTGCCCTTGCCTGCATTCAAGCTGAGTTGATGACCTTGGCCACCGCCTTGCGAGGTGCCCAGTTTCTCGGCCATGATTTCAAAGCCTTTTTGCTCGGTGCGCGTGATGATGTTGATCACCCCCGCTATGGCGTCCGATCCCTAGAGCGATGAAGCCCCATCCGAGAGGATCTCGATTTTTTCAATGGCCGATACAGGCACGGTGTTGATGTCCACACTGGGCCGGTCCACACCAATGACGGTTTGCCGCCCATACGATGCCAGGCGTTTGCCATTGAGCAAGAGCAACGTCCCTGCGGGCAGCCCCCGCAAAGAGGCGGTGGTGTAACCGCCGATGGTGGTTGACATGGCCGTGCTGTTGACCCACATGGACATGGCAGGCAAGTTGTGCAGCACATCGACCATGCTGCTCGCACCGGAGCGGCGGATGTCATCGCGCGTGATGATTTGCACCGGCAAGGCCTGCGTTTGTTCTTTGCGAACAATGGACGATCCGGTGATTTCTACCTTTTCAAACTGGCGGAATTCCAGCGGCTTGTCGACCACCTCAACCGGCGGGTAGGTCTTGGGCGCAGGGTCGCTGGTTTGCGCCC
>JAKFXJ010000403.1 GCA_021731425.1 Limnohabitans sp.
GGACCAGGCCGTGCATCTGGCTCAGGCTTGCCGTTATCCTGGGCTGGGTCGCAGGGGGGCAGCGTTCGGCTTTGCGCAATGCGACTACCAAGGAGGTGATGTGGTCGAAAAAATGCGCCAATACCATGATCGAACTTTGCTGATTGCACAGATCGAAACAGAAAAGGGGTTGCAAAATGTCGAAGATATTGCTGCTGTAGATGGCGTAGATGTTTTATGGGTGGGTCACTTTGATTTGTCCAATTTCATGGGCATACCAGGCCAGTTTGACCATCCAAAGTTCAGCGAAGCCATGACCCATGTGGCCAACGTGGCAAGAAAACACGGCAAGGTAGCAGGTTTCATGGCCACCGATGCGATCTGGATTGAGCGGGCCAAAGCCATGGGTTACAGCATGCTCGCCGCAGGCACAGACACAGCCTTGTTGCAGCAGGCCTTCGGTCAATTGATTACGGGCATCCAGTCCACACCGGCGGATTGAAGCGGTCCACTTTCACATGCCTGTGTAGTTAGGTCCGCCGCCGCCTTCGGGTGTGACCCAGACGATGTTTTGGGTCGGGTCCTTGATGTCGCAGGTCTTGCAGTGCACGCAGTTTTGCGCGTTGATTTGCAGGCGGTCCGAGTTGTCTTCGTTTTTGACGTATTCGTACACCCCGGCCGGGCAGTAGCGGCTTTCTGGTCCGGCAAATTTGGCCAGGTTGATGCCAACCGGCACCGAAACGTCTTTGAGCGTCAGGTGGGCCGGCTGGTTTTCTTCGTGGTTGGTGTTGCTGATGAAGACGCTGGACAGGCGGTCAAAGGTCAGCTTGCCGTCTGGCTTGGGGTAATCGATTTTTGGGCAATCGGCTGCAGGCTTCAAATACGTGTGATCGGCCTTGTCACGGCGCAGGGTCCAAGGAATGTGACCACGCAAGACAAACTGCTCGAAGCCGTTCATCAAGGTGGCGACTGTGAGGCCCTTCTTGAACCAAGTCTTGAAGTTGCGTGACTTGTTCAGTTCGGTGTAGAGCCAGCTGGCTTCAAAAGCCTCGGGGTAGGCGGCCAACTCGTCGTGCTGGCGGTCTGCCTGCAGAGCGTAGTAAGCCGCTTCGGCGGCCAGCATGCCGGTCTTGATGGCGGCGTGGCTGCCTTTGATGCGGCTCACGTTCAAGTAACCCGCATCGCAGCCCACCAGCGCGCCGCCCGGGAACACGGTCTTGGGCAGGCTCATCAGACCGCCAGCGGTGATGGCGCGGGCGCCGTAGCCGATGCGTTTGGCGTTGACTTCGCCTTGGTCGTTGGTGAAGTACCACTTGATGTTGGTGTGGGTTTTCCAGCGCTGGAATTCTTCAAACGGGCTCAGCCAGGGGTTGGCATAGTCCAGACCGACCACGTAACCGATGGCGATTTTGTTGTCTTCCATGTGGTACATGAACGCACCGCCGTAGGTGTCGTTGTTCATGGGCCAGCCGGCGGTGTGCATCACAAAGCCGGGGGTGTGGCGCGAAGGGTCGATCTCCCAGACTTCTTTGATGCCGATGCCGTAAGTTTGCGGATCGCGCCCTGCGTCCAGTTTGTATTTGGCGATCAGCTGCTTGCCCAGGTGGCCGCGAGCGCCTTCGGCAAACACAGTGTATTTGGCGTGCAGTTCCATGCCCAGCTGGAAGTTTTCGGTCGGTTCGCCGTCTTTGCCTAGCCCCAAGTTGCCGGTGGCCACTCCTTTGACCGAGCCGTCATCGTTGTAAAGCACTTCAGCGGCGGTGAAGCCGGGGAAAATCTCCACGCCCAGGTTTTCGGCTTGTTGGCCCAACCAACGGGTGAAGTTGGACAGGCTGATGATGTAGTTGCCGTGGTTTTCTGCGCACTCGGGCAAGAAGATGCCGGGGGTGCGGGTGGCGCCGGTTTCGCTCAAAAAGCTCCAGGCGTCATCGGTCACGGGTTGGTTCAGGGGCGCGCCTCGCTCTTTCCAGTCAGGAAAGAGTTCCGTCAGGGCCTTGGGGTCCATGATCGCGCCGCTCAGGATGTGTGCGCCGGGCTCGCCGCCTTTTTCCAGCACGACGACCGACACATCTTGGCCTTTTTCAGCGGCCAGTTGCTTGAGGCGGATGGCGGTAGACAGGCCAGCGGGGCCGCCGCCAACGACAACCACGTCGTAGGGCATGGATTCGCGGGGGCCGTAGGTGCTGAGGATTTCTTCGGGGCTCATGAACGTCTCTTCTGAAAAGTTGCGGATGCGTGCCCGGGCGCGTGGCTTGTCGGGCGTGTGACTCATTTTATGCATCTTGAGGACCGTTCCCCCGCACAATGGCGTCAGTCGTTGGCAGCAACGGACGTGAAACCCCTGTAAGGATTTGACATGGCTTATGAAATCGATTTGTCGGGCCGCGTGGCCTTGGTCACTGGCGCCTCGGGTGGACTGGGTGCGCAATTTGCCAAAACCTTGGCCGCAGCAGGCGCGGGCGTGGTCTTGGCCAGCCGCCGCCTCGAAAAACTCAAGGACCTGCGGGCCGAGATCGAAGCCGCTGGCGGCGATGCGCATGTGGTCGAGATGGACGTGACCGACCGCCACAGCATTGCCGCGGCCGTGGCGCACGCCGAGACCGAGATGGGCAGCATCGACATTTTGGTGAACAACTCGGGGGTGAGCACCACCCAGCGAATCCAGGATGTGACGGAGGAAGATTACGACTTCATCATGAACACCAATGTGCGCGGTGCGTTTTTTGTGGCGCAAGAAGTGGGCAAGCGCATGCTGGCCCGTGCCAAGGGGGCGGCGCCGGGCAGTTTCACGGGCGGGCGCATCATCAACATCGCCTCGATGGCGGGCCTGAAAGTCCTGCCGCAAATTGGGGTGTACTGCATGAGCAAGGCGGCCGTGATCCAGATGACCAAGGCTTTTGCGGTGGAATGGGGCAAGTTCGGCATCAATGTGAACGCGATTTGCCCGGGTTACATCGACACCGAAATCAACCACCACCACTGGCAAACCGAGCAGGGCCAAAAGCTCATCAGCATGCTGCCGCGCAAACGCGTGGGCCAGCCGCAAGACCTGGACGCTTTGCTGATGCTGCTGGCCAGCGACCAGAGCCACTTCATCAACGGTGCGGTGGTGTCGGCCGACGACGGTTTCGCGGTGTGAGGGCCAAGCCATGAAGCTGGAGTTGCCAGAGCGCAAAAAACAGGTCAATGAGTTGGTCATCCCGATTCGATGGGGCGACATGGACGCCATGGGCCATGTCAACAACACCGTGTACTTCAGGTACATGGAAAGCACCCGCATTGACTGGTTTGACAAGATCGGCTTTCTCCCAAACCCGAAAGGCGAGGGACCGGTGATCGTCAACGCCTTTTGCAATTTTTACAAACAGTTTGAATACCCCGGTGACATCCTGGCCAAGATGTTTGTGAGTGATCCGGGACGCACCACGTTCGAGAGTTGGTGCACGCTGGAACGCACCGACCAACCCGGCGTGGTGTTTGCCGCTGGAGGTGCGACCACGATTTGGGTGGATTTCCCCAATCAAAAAGCCGTGACCCTGCCCGATTGGGTGCGGGCCTTGGTCAGCGACTGAAAGCTTCAGGCCGCGGATTGGGCGGGTGCGCCCACCGCACGCCACTGGTCAGAGTGACTCTGCAGCCAGTCTTGCGACAGCGTGGCGCTGCCCACTTGCATGGGGTGAAAGTCTTTGCGGGTGTATTCCCACAAAGGCTTGGCCACTCGCCAGACCATGCCGTGGCGACCAAACAGGAACTTGGAGGCCGACCACCAAGTCGAGGGCTTGAACAGGGTTTTGTCGTGCCAAAGGTTGTTGACGGTCTGGCGGAACACGTCGGTGCTGAACTGCACCGTGACGTACCAGAACCAGCGCATGCGCCACTGGTGATTGCCGCCCAAGCGCTGGTAAAGGTCAAAAGCCACACATTTGTGCTCGGACTCTTCGGCCGCGTGCCAGCGCCAGAGGGTTTTGAGGGGTTCTTCGGCCCCAGCAAACCAGTCGCCTGGTTTGTCGATGCTCTCCAGGGTCAGATCACCAAAAATCGAGGTGTAGTGCTCAAAAGCGGCGGTGATGGCCAGCTCGTGCAGATAACCTTTGTCGCTTTTGCTGAAAAATTCGTCACGCCCTTTTTTCAGGCGCCGCTCGGCACGGGGGCCCCAGTGGTTGACCAAGCCTTGTTTTTCAAGGTGTGCGTTGTACAAGGCATGCAGGTGACGGTGCGTGGCTTCTTGGCCCACAAACCCTTTGGCAATTTGCTTGAGCTCGGCGTTTTCTGGGGTGTCTGGAAGTTGCTTGGCGCCTGCCTTGACCGCGTCAATGAAAGACTGCTCTCCCACCGGAAAGCTCATCGACAAAGCGTTGGCATAGGCCGTTAAAAAAGCATCGCCGCCATTCCAGTGGCGAGAAAAACCTTGGCTCAGGTCCACGCTCAAACGGCGCACGGTCAACTCGGTCGGGGCGGCGGAGTGGTTGTTCATGGAAGGGCTCGGGGTAAGTAGGACAGAATGTGAGCATTGTTCAGGTTTTGCAAAGACCTTGCAACTCGCTATCTGCTCACATTTTGAAAAAGGCTTTTCATGCCCGCAGCCCAACCCGCCAAAAAACCTTCCAATAAGCCACAAGCCAAGTTGCAAGCTGATCTCAGTTTGCGTCGCCAGCCCTCGCAGGCTCGGGCGCAGCAGACCATGCAGACCTTGTTCAAGGCGGCTGCTCAGATTCTGGACAAGGAAGGCGAGGGTGGTTTGACCACCAACAAAGTGGCCGCTGCGGCAGGTTTTTCTATCGGCACGCTTTACCAGTACTTCCCGAGCAAAGAAGTGTTGGTGCGTGCCATGGCCGCTCGCGGCCAAGAGATGGTGCTGCAAGAGCTTGGGCGCTATCTGAGTGAGCTCGAGACCATGGCAGATGTGCGCCAACTCGACGGGCGTGAGCTGTTGGGTCAGGCCATTCGCATTCTCGTGCGGGGCTTTGCGACGGGCAAGGGTTTGAGCCAAAGCCTGATTCACCTGTGCTGGACCCTGGAAAAGCCCGAAGAGACGGCCAGCGCGGTGCGCCAAGTGGCCGATCGGCTGGCCATCTTTTTTGAGCGCATCGATTACCCCGCCCTGCAAACGCCCAGCCCGGCGCAGATGTTTGTGCTGACCCGCTCGGTCATTGGCACGCTGCGCAGCGCCAGCTTAGAAAAATCACCGTTGCTGGGCAGTCCGGCGTTTGAGGAGGCGCTGGTGCAAATGGCCTGGGCTTTGCTGGCACGCCCACAAGCACATCAAGCCGCAGGTTTGGCCTTGGGCGCGCGGCCCATCAAATAGAACTCGGGGTTGGGCATCATGCCGCTGAAGCTGGCCATGCGGTTAGACAGACCAAAGAAAGCGGTGATGGCCGCGATGTCCCAGATGTCTTCGTCGTTGAAGCCGTGGGCGTGCAGGGCCGCAAAGTCGGCGTCTTCCACTTGGTCAGACTGGTTGCAGACCTTGAGCGCAAAGTCGAGCATGGCGCGTTGGCGTGGGCTGATGTCGGCTTTGCGGTAATTGACAGATACCTGGTCTGCGACCAAAGGCTTTTTCTCGTAAATGCGCAAGATCGCACCATGTGCCACCACGCAATACAGGCAGTTGTTGGCTGCGCTGGTGGTGGTCACGATCATCTCGCGCTCGCCTTTGGTCAGGCCACTCTCGCGCCCCACCGATTCCGGCACCATCAGGGCGTCGTGGTAGGCAAAAAACGCACGCCATTCGGCCGGGCGTCGGGCAAAGGCCAAAAACACATTGGGCACAAAACCGGCTTTCTCCTGGACTTCCAGCACCTTGGCGCGGATATCGTCGGGCAAGTCCTTGATTTCGGGGGCGGGGTATCGTGTTGTAGGGGGTGTGCTCATGGTGTCTCCTGGTGGGCAATGTTTTGATTATGCTCATGGCTCTTAAAGGAACCTGTCATGTCTCAAACACCGATTGAAAAAGCCCGTGATGCCCACTCTGATGATGCCGCTTTTCAGGCTGGCTTGAAAACCCGCACGCAGGTGATGGGCCCGTCCTATGTGGACCGCGCCTTGGGCGCCGCCACCGACTACTCCATGCCCATGCAGGAGTTCATCACGGCCAACGCGTGGGGCAATGTATGGCAACGCCCCGGGCTTGACCTGAAAACCCGCAGCCTCATCACAGTGGCCATGCTCGCTGCCCAAGGCAAGCAGCAAGAACTCAAAGCCCACGTGCGCGGTGCCATCAACAACGGGGCGACACCCGAAGAGTTGCGTGAGGTGATGCTGCACGCCACCGTTTACTGTGGCTTCCCTACAGCCATCGATGCCTTTCGCAGCGTCACCGAGGTGGTCGAGTCTTTGGGCTGATTGCACTTGCTGGTGGTTTAGAAGCGTGCCCTGGACCGTTCGATCAACGGGCAGGGCACCGTGATTTGGCCCTATTGGTGCATGACCTTGTCTGCTGATTCCCACATTTTTCCAGCTGCCATCGGGCAACTGAGACTGACTCTTGGAGCGAAGACCCCATGAACTTGAGCAAAGACGAACTGGCTTTTCGTGACGAAGTACGCGCATTTTTGGCGGCCGAGTTGACCGACGACATTCGTCTGGGCGGGCACCGCACTTCGGGCATTTTTTCAGACTACGAGGTTGGTATCCCTTGGCAGCGGGTGCTGGCCAAGCGCGGCTGGGCTGCGCCGCACTGGCCGGTGGAGTGGGGTGGCTGCGCCTGGACGCCCAGGCAGCACGACATTTTTGCCAGCGAAATGTCGGCGGCCGATGCGCCCAAAGTCTCGCCGCTGGGCCTGGTGATGGCCGCGCCCGTGCTGGTGGCGTTTGGCACGCAGGCCCAAAAAGAGCGTTGGCTCGCGGACATCCGCAACGGTGTGAGTTAC
>JAKFXJ010000336.1 GCA_021731425.1 Limnohabitans sp.
GCAGCAAGAAGATTTGGCCGATGCTGGCACCGCCACCAAGGCCAATGCAGGCTCGGCTGTCTGATTAGGGGCGGCAGCGTACGCAGCGACAGCGGCTTGATCTGCCGTCTCTTTGGCCCCACCGCAGCAATTGCTGGCAGCCACCGGTGCAAGGGCTTTGACGTTGGTCGCCACAGGCTCACGCCCACGCCGCGCCGCCACCACCGATGTCAGCACCGACAAGGCGATTTCTTCCGGGGTTTGTGCACCAATGAATTCACCCGCCGGAGCCACGATGCGGGCCACAGCAGCTGGGTCTTCACCGCTGGTCACCAAGGTGTCGAGCAACACACCCGCTTTGCGTGCACTGGCCACAAACCACAGGCCTTGCGGCTGCAAGGCCAGCGCGGCTTTGAGGCCTTGTAGGTCGCGGCGGCCTTGCGTGGCCACCACCACAAAGGGCGATGCCAAACGGGCGCTCACAGAGGATGCATCGTCACTGTCCAGCACGGTGTCTGCATCGGGGAAATCGGTCGCTTGTGCGCCCTGTGCCACCACCGCCACGCGCAAACCCACGCGGGGGGCTAGGCCCACCAGCGCACGCGCCACGGGCGAGTCGCCCACCACGGTCAAGGTGGCGCTGGGCATCACCGGGTCAATGAACAATTCGAGTGTGCCGCCGGAGTGGCAGGCCATGCCAAATTCGAGCACATCGCCCAGATCGCGTTCAGCGCTTTCATCCGAAGGCGCAATGCGGATCTTGCGCGGCTGACCATCGAGCAAGGCACGGCGCACGGTCTTGATGACCGCCGGTTGGGCGCAGCCACCACCGATCCAGCCGTGAATCTGGCCATCGGGTGTGACCACCGCCTTGTCGCCCGCTTTGCCCGAGGTGGGGGCTTGGGCGCTGAGCACCGTGACCAGCGCAAAGGGCTGGTCGGCGGCTTGCAAGCGGGCGGCTTGCGTGATCCATTCGTTGCGGTTCATGGCTTACTCCTTGAATGTCAAATGTCAGTGCAACACATGGCGTGCAGCGGCCAGATCGGCCAAACTGGCCAAGGGCACAAAGCGGTCGATCATGGCACGCGAACGCTGCAAGGCCCCGGCAGCGGGCACTTGGCGCGTGGGGTGAAACCAGGTGATGCGGGCACCGCGTGCACGCACTTCTTGCAGGGCCGCGCTCAAGAGCTCCGGCCCATCGGTGTCAAAGCCGTCCGAGAACACCCACACATGGGCACCCCGGTTGAGCTGGGCGCGGGCGTGGTGTCGGGCAAAGTCTTGCAAGCTGGCGGCAATGCGGGTGCCACCGCCAAAACCAGCGGTGACGGCGTTCACTTTTTCTTGAATGGCGGGCGTGTCGCGCTGCATGTAGGGCGTGACTTCGGCCAAGCGGGTGTGGAACACAAAGATCCGGGCATCGGCCTCGAGTGCAAAAGCACGGGCCACGCGCAAAAACAGCGCGGCGTGTGATTCCATTGAGCGGCTCACATCGGCCAGGATGAACAGGCGCGGCGGCTCCACCCGTTTGACTTTCCAGGCCGGTTGCAGCAACTCGCCACCCCAGCCCACGCTGCGGCGCAACGTTTGGCGCAAATCCAGCCGCTGTCCGCGCGGGGCCACGCGCCAGCGGCGGGTGGCGCGGGGCTGCAGTTTGGCCGTGATCTGGCGGGCGAGGCTTTGCAGGGCGCTGAGTTCTTGTGGCATCCACATCTGGCCGTCGCGCTGGTGCAGGGCTTCGGTGCGGCTGGCACCGCCTTGGGCGCGGGGTGTGCCGTTGTCTTGTTCGTCCAGCTGGCTCGATGCCGAGTCGCCAGCGGTTTGGGGCGCCGCACTCTGGCCCGGCTGGCTGGCCGGTTGTTGGGCCGCGTCCATTTGATCGTGCATGGCCTGCACGCTTTGGCGCAGGTTGCGGCTGGGCCGGGTTTGGCCACTGACTTTGACGCCACCACGCAGTTTTTCGGGGTGCCAAAAGCGCTCGTACACATCGGCCCACAGCTGCCATTCGCGCTGGCTGTGGCAGGCAATGGCCCGCCAAGCCGCTTGCAAAGGGCGCTCGTGCAAGGGGCCGAAGTAAAGCGCTGCTTGCAGCATGGCTTGTTGCTCGGCCACGCCCACCGTGAGCCCGTGCTCGCGCAAGAGAGCCGCGAAACCGGCCAAACGCTCCGATGGCGGGATGGCGGGCGAGGTGTTCATGCCGCCACTTTGGCTTGTTCGTTGGCGTTTTCGGCTACACCCACGGTGCGGCGGCCTTCGACCAGCTGGCGCAGGCGCTCGGCGCCCATCACAAAGCGGTCTTCGCGGGTCTTGAGCAAACAGCCCAGGGTGCCCAGCACGGCCGACATGTCTTCGGGCAATTGGCTGTGGCGCAACTCGAACAACGCACGCACCCAGTCCAGGGTCTCGGCAATGCCGGGAATCTTGGCCAGGTCTTCGCGGCGCAGGCGTTGCACGAACTGCACCGCGTCTTCCACCAGCCGGGTGTCGGCTTCAGGCAAGGCGGATTTGACGATGGCGATTTCTCGCGCCAACGTCGGGTAATCGAGGTAGTGGTACAGGCAGCGGCGGCGCAATGCGTCTGACAACTCACGCGTGCCGTTGCTCGTCAAAATCACTTGTGGGATGTGCGTGGCACGGATGGTGCCGATCTCGGGCACGGTGATTTGGTACTCGGCCAGCACTTCGAGCAAGAAGGCTTCAAAGGCTTCATCGGCGCGGTCGATCTCGTCGATCAAGAGCACGCAGGGGCCGCTCTGGCTGATGGCACGCAGCAAAGGGCGCTCGAGCAAATACTCGCGGCTGAACACATCGGATTCGCGCACACGGCTTGCACTGGCTTTGTCCGATTCGCTCATGCGGATCGCCATCAGCTGGCGGCCGTAGTTCCACTCGTAAGCGGCTTGCGCCAGGTCCAGTCCTTCAAAGCATTGCAGGCGCACCAGGGTGGCGTTTTGTGATTGGGCCAAGGCCGTGGCCAAGGCGGTTTTGCCCACGCCCGCGTCGCCTTCGAGCAACAGCGGGCGCTGCAAGGCCGACGCCAGCCACACGGTGGTGGCCAGGTCGGCATCGGCCAGATAACCCGAACGCTGCAGCCGCTCACGCAGCAAGCGCTCTTGCTCAGCGGGGGTGACAGCGGTGGCGCTCAGGTCTGGCGTCGTCATGCTCAGGCTTTCTTGCCGACCAAGCCGCCGAACCAGCTCTTGAGCAAAGCCCAAAAGATGGCCAGGCCGTTGATCTCACGGGCCACCACGGGGGCGGCAGGTGCAGCAGCGGTGGTGGTCGCAGCAGCCGTGGCATCGGCAGAAGCTGTGGCTGGCGAGCCTTCGGCCGCAGGCAAGGTGAGCGCAGTCTGGCGGAAGTTCTCCACAAACTGCGCCAGCAGCATGTCGGACACCTGCACCATCATGCGGCCACCGAACTGCGCGAACTTGCCGTTCACGATCACAGCGGCCTGGCCGTTCAGCACGCAATGCGCCGGGTTGGCTGGGTCGGCGGTGATGATGGCGGTCAGGTCCATCGAGGCGGACGAGCCGCCCTTGTCAGCACCCTTGCCACGCAAGACCATCTTGCGCTCTGCGGGCACGGCTTCGACCACGTCCACGGTGCCACCGAACTGGGCCACAGCCGGGCCCACCTTGACCTTGACGCCGCCCTTGAACGAGGTCTCGGACAGCTGCTCGGTGATTTCGGCACCGGGCATGCAGTTGGCGGTGGCTTTCAGGTCCGTCAGCAGGGCCCAGGCCCGTGCCGCGTCCACATCCAGCGGGTATTGTTTGTCGAGTTTGACTTCCATGATGGTTCCTGATTACAAAGCTGCGCCGTGCTCGCGCAAGGCTTTCCAGGTGCGGAATGCGTTGTGCGGCATGTCCAGGTGCGTGACACCCAGGTGCGAGAAGGCATCGACCACGGCCGAGGTGAAGGTGGGGATCGAGCCAACGTGTGGCGACTCGGCCACGCCCTTGGCACCCAACGGGTGGTGCGGCGAGGGGGTCACGGTGTGGTCGGTTTCCCAGTGCGGGGTTTCCACAAAGGTGGGCAAGAAGTAGTCCATCAGCGTGTTGCCCAGCAGGTTGCCCTGTGCATCGAACGGCATTTGCTGGCCCATGGCCACGGCAAAACCTTCGGTCAAACCGCCATGGATCTGACCGTCGATGATCATCGGGTTGATGCGGGTGCCGCAGTCGTCCAACGCATAGAAGCGGCGGATTTTGGTCTCGCCGGTCGCACGGTCGATGTCGACCACACAAAGGTAGATGCCGAAGGGGAAAGTGAAGTTCGGTGGGTCGTAGTAATGCACGGCCTCCAAACCTGGCTCCAAGCCATCTGGTGGCTGGTGGTAGGCCTGCCACGCCACATCGGCCATGGTTTTGAACTTGCTGTCGTCGCCCTTGACCTTGAAACGGTCGACTTCCCAGTCGAGGTCGTTTTCGTTGACTTCGAGCATGTGGGCGGCGATCTTGCGGGCTTTCGCGTGGATCTTGCGGGCTGCCAGCGCGATGGCTGCACCGGCCACAGGCGTGGAGCGCGAACCGTAAGTGCCCAAGCCATAAGGCGCGGTGGACGTGTCGCCTTCTTCGACCTGAATCACCTCAGACGGAATACCCAGCTCGGTGGCGATGATCTGCGCGTAGGTGGTCTGGTGACCTTGGCCTTGTGTGATCGTGCCCATGCGGGCGATGGCGCTGCCGGTGGGGTGGATGCGAATTTCGCAGGAGTCGAACATGCCCACACCCAAGATGTCGCACATCTTGGAAGGACCGGCACCGACGACTTCGGTGAAGGTGACCAAGCCAATGCCCATCAAGGTGGGGCTGTTGGGGTCGGCACGTTTGGCCGCTTGCTCGGCACGCAGACCTTTGTAGTCCACGGCTTCGAGCACTTTGTCCAAAGCGGTTTGGTAGTCGCCTGAGTCGTATTCAAAACCGAAGGCGCTGGTGTAGGGGAACTGCTCTTTCTTGACGAAGTTCTTGGCGCGGATCTCGGCCTTGTCCATGCCCAGCTTTTGCGCCAGCACGTCGACCATGCGCTCGATCAAATACACCGCCTCGGTCACGCGGAAGGAGCAGCGGTACGCCACGCCACCGGGGGCCTTGTTGGTGTAGACGCCCTTGACGCTCGCGTGAGCGGCGGGGATGTCGTAAGAGCCCGAGACGATGTGGAACATGCCCGCAGGGAACTTGGTCGGGTCGGCACAGGCGTCAAACGCGCCGTGGTCGGCCACCACGTTCACACGCAGGCCGGTGATCTTGCCGTCGGCGGTCGCAGCCAATTCGCCGTCCATGTGGTAGTCACGGGCGAAGGCGGTGGACGAGATGTTTTCGATGCGGTCTTCGACCCACTTGACGGGGCGACCCAGCACGATGGACGCCACGATGGCGCAGACATAACCGGGATAGATGCCGACCTTGTTGCCAAAGCCGCCACCGATGTCGGGGCTGACGATGCGCACTTTGGATTCGGGGATGCCCGAGAGCATGGACACCACGGTGCGCACCACGTGAGGGGCTTGTGAGGTGATGAAGGTGGTCAGGTCGCCCTTGATCGGGTCGAAGCTGGCCACGCAGCCGCAGGTCTCCAGCGGGCAGGGGTGCACGCGGGGGTAGTACATGTGCTGCGACACGGTCACTTCGGCCTTGTCAAAGGCGGCGTCAGCTGCAGACTTGTCACCCGCATCCCAGGTGAAGATGTGGTTGTGGTGGTCACGCTTGCCGTGCGCACCTTCGGTCTTGCCCGCCAGGTCGTCACGGATCACCGGGGCGCCAGGTTGCAAAGCCGCATAAGGGTCGAGCACCACGGGCAGCTCTTCGTATTCGATCTCAACGGCTTCGACCGCATCGGCGGCAATGTAGCGGTCGTCGGCGATGACGATGGCCACTTCTTGCATCTGGAAGTGGACCTTCTCGTCAGCCAACACAGCGGCCACGTCACCCGCGAGGGTGGGCATCCAGTGCAGTTTCAGGGGCTTCAAGTCGTCGGCGGTCAGCACGGCGTGCACGCCGGGGATGGCCAGCGCCGCTTCTTTGTTGATCTTGACGATGCGGCCGTGGGCGATGGGGCTGCGCACGATGTCCATGTGCAGCATGCCGGGCATCTTGATGTCATCGACGTAGTTGCCCTTGCCCTGGATGAAGCGGGCGTCTTCTTTGCGCAGGCGCGATGCGCCCATGCCAGCCAGCGCGAGTTCGCGGGCTTCAGCGGTTTGTACCGGTGCGTTCATGTGTGTCTCCGATCAAATGGGTGTTCGCATCAAGCCGCAACGGGCTCTTGCAGTTTTTTGGCGGCGTACTGGACGGCTTTGACGATGTTCTGGTAACCGGTGCAGCGGCACAGGTTGCCCGCCATGCCGTGGCGAATTTCGTCTTCGCTCGGGTTGGGGTTCTCTTGCAAGAAGCGGTAGGCACGCATCAGCATGCCGGGGGTGCAAAAGCCGCACTGCAAGCCGTGCTCTTTGTAAAAGCCTTCTTGCACCGCATGCAAAACGCCCTTGTTAGCCAGGCCTTCAACGGTGAGCACCTCGGAGCCATCGCACTGCACCGCCAGGTGGGTGCAAGACTTCACGGATTGACCGTCGATGTCCACGGTGCAGGCGCCGCAGTGGCTGGTTTCGCAGCCAATGTGGGCACCGGTCAGGTTGAGTTCTTCGCGCAAGAAATGGATCAGCAGGGTGCGCGGTTCAACGGCTTTTTCTTCCTTTTTGCCGTTGACGGAAATAGAGACGAGTTTTTTGGACATGTTGATTTCCTTAGCTTTAAGCGCAGCGCGACCAGGCTTTGTTCAGAGCCCGCTTGACCATCTCTCCGGACATGGCGGTCTTCTATTCGAAGTCGCAACGCAGGTCTTATGCGGGGTCA
>JAKFXJ010000063.1 GCA_021731425.1 Limnohabitans sp.
GCATGGCAATGTGCGGTGTGGGCTTTGGGCTGTTTCAGTCGCCGAATTTGCGTGCCATCATGGCCAGTGCACCCGCCCACCGCACCAGCGGCGCCAGTGGCATGGTCGCGTTGGCGCGATTGATCGGACAAGCCAGCGGTGCGGCCTTGGTGGCCTTGTGCTTCAACCTGTTCGGACCGCAGGGCGCAGGCCATGCGGTGATGCTGGGTGCCTTCACGGCGGGTCTGGGCGCTGTGCTTAGCATGGCCCGCTTGCGTGCACGTTGAATTGACTGACTCCAAAGCAGCGAAAGCCGCTGCTAGCGCCTTTCAGTCATTGGACCGCTACCGGCCAGAAGCCGCCAAAGCCCTATGTCCGCTATGGTTGGCGTTCAAAACCTAGACTCCTAAGCTGGGAAAAAACTTGGTTCAGCATCACCATGCCACGACAACCTCGCCGATTGTTTGGGGAAATCAAGGCTTCATGGGCCCTCTGGCTAACGCGCTTAACAATATTGATAATCAGTGACGTGATCAAACTAACGCAGTGCTTTTTCGATAAACCTCAAAAACTTTGGATCGCTGGCGTAGGCGACATTGATCCTGAGTGCTGGCAAATGTGCCGTGCGTGTTGGGTAAAAAACGGATCCAGGAGCGAGGAAAATTCCAGCTGCTGCCGCATTTTCAATTAATGCAAGCTCATCAACATCTTTTGGCAGCTCCAGCCAGATGTAATAGCCGCCCGGGTCGGATGAACGAACCGTTGCGCCAGCCCGGCGCAGAGACTTTACAGCCGCTGGGTGTAATTCTTGCAGGCGATTTTTGAGTTTTTGAACATGTCGGCGGTAATGCCCCGCAGAAACCATCTCAAAGACCACTCGCTCGACATAATCTGAAGTGCTCACCATGGTTAGCATCTTCAGGTCGCAAAGGTCCGAAATCAGGTGCGCTGCACCAGCAACATAACCAACACGAAGTCCAGCCGAAAGTGTTTTCGAAAAACTGCTGACATAGATTACACGCTCTAGTTGATCGAGCGCGGCCAAGCGAGGCGCTGTGGGTGGGTGCAGATCAGCAAACGGATCGTCCTCAACAACTAGGCAGCCATGTTCGGCCGTCATCTGCAGCAACTTGTGTGCCTTGGAAAGACTGATGGAGTTGCCCGTTGGGTTGTGTGCCAACGATTGTGTGAAAAACAGCCGTGGACGTTCGGTTTTAAGCAACTCATGCAGGACCGAAAGATCCGGTCCGTCCTCAAGCCGAGGGACGCCCAGCATGTCCACCTTAGCCAGCTTGAGTTTCCCGAAAAGTGGGTAATAACCGGGAGAGTCGACTAAGACCTTTTCGCCAGGGCTCAAAAGATGGCGAATGATCAGATCAAGCGCGTGGTTGGCCCCTTGGGTCAGAAGAATTTGCCGACTATCGCTTTGTATGCCCCGCTCGGCCAACAGCCGTGCAATGGTTTCTCTCAGGGGCTGATAGCCCCATGGAGTGCCATAACCATGTCCCATATCATCGCGTTCATCCGCACGGGACCGGCGCAACTGCCTGCCAATTTCGGAGTCCTCAATCCAAGATGCGGGTGGTCTGCCATCGCCTACCCGAACTTCGTAGTGTTGTTCCAATTGCTCACGCAGCAAGGACACCACATCAATGGCAGCGGAGACATGCGGTGCCGGAGCTTGAGTCCACGTCGATGGGCCACTACGGATGTAGAAACCCGATCCAGGCCGAGCTTCGAGGTATCCACGGGCAGAAAGGCGGTTGTAGGCTTCAAGGACAGTGTTAATGCCCACGGATTCCTTTTTGGCGGCATCACGCACCGATCGAAGCTTTGAGCCCGGTGCGTACAACCCCTTTTCTATTTCTGTGATCAGGCGGTGTGTCAACTCGTCGGTCTTCGTCTTTGTGGCGGTAATAGATGACATGGCAGCCTGGTATTGGGGTGTCACTGTTTCCATCAATCAATAGAAACAGTTTTTTAATGTGTTCCCAAACTGTATCCAATAAATCGATTGCTTGTCCATAAACTTTCATCATCGCTCTAGCAGTTGTGGTTCAGCTTTTAGGCGAGATGCAAGTGCCGTGGTTTGTTTACGCGGTACACGACCTCATGACCAACAGGAGACAAAACATGTCGAAACTTCCCATTGCGCGTCGAAACATTCTGAAGACCGCCCTGGCGGGCGCAACCGCCGCCGCTGTTACTGCGCCTTTGGCCGTGCATGCTCAAGGTGCCAGCGTGACGTGGCGAATGCAGGCTCTTTGGGATGGCGGTACCACGCCTCAAAAATTCGAAGAGCGGTTTGTCGCGAGAGTGGCAGAGTTGACAGGTGGACGTTTCAAGATCAACTTGTTTGCTGCGGGACAAATCGTCCCCGCCGCGCAGGCCTTCGATGCAGTCAGGGGTGGCGCGTTTGAATTGATGAAAACCTTTGACGGGTATGAGGCAGGCAAGATTCCTGCTTTTGCGTTCACAAGCACGATCCCGTTCGGATTTTCAGAAAGCGATGATTACGAGGCCTGGTTTTATGAAAAAGGCGGCCTTGACCTGGTGCGGCAGGCTTATGCACCTGCAGGGCTGTACTACATTGCCCCTACGGTTTATGGCCAAGAGCCCCTGCACTCCAAGGTGCCGATCCGCAAGATTTCTGACTTGGCGGGCAAGAAGGGACGCTTCGTTGGCCTGGCCTCAGCAGTTATGGGGGCATTGGGTGTTTCGGTGACCCCTTTGCCAACGGGCGAAGTGTATTCAGCCCTGGACAAGGGCGTGATCGACATGGCCGACCGGGGCGACTTGACTGCTAACTTTGAGGCCGGACTTGCAGAGGTGGCCAAGTATGTGGTGGTGCCAGGTTTTCACCAACCTACCACAGCCACCTCCTATGTGGCCAATCGTGCGGCCCACGATAAGTTGCCAGCTGAGTTCAAGGCTGCGCTGGCTGTCGCTGCACGAGAGATCTCCGCCGCATTGCGTCAGAACATCTTGGTCAATGACGCAACAGTGCTTGCGAAATACGCAGCCAAGGGTTGCGAGATCATTCGCTTTAACCCGGCAGACGTGCTGGCTGCACGACCCAAAGCGATGGCAGCTTGGCGCACGGCCACTAAAGGCGATCCACTGGCGACCAAGATTTTGGATAGCCAGATCGCCTTCATGAAAGAGTTGGGTCTGATGACCTGATTTAGCAGAACAGCAGGCATCTTTGGCGGGTGCCTGCTCGCCCATTTTTATATCTTCCTAGGCCTGGCTATGCCCAATTTACTGTTGACCGCCACATCCGCCATCACCCGACTCAACCAATGGATTTTCATGGTGACCGTTTGGCTGATGGCGGTGGTAGTGCCCGTCATGCTTTATGAGGTCATTGCCCGTTATGTATTTAATTCGCCTACGGTTTGGGGCATGGAACTGGCAGTGCTTTTGTTTGGGCCCTATTTTTTGCTGGGAGGTCCTTACCTTTTGCATCTCAAGGGGCATGTGGCGCTGGACCTGGTACGCCAACGTTTGAATGGGGTTTGGAAACGCAGGATGGACCTGGTCAATTACCCCATGATTGTTTTGTTTTGTGCCATCTTGCTTTACTTCAGTATCCCCTCTGCTTGGAGCGCCTGGAATTACAAGGAAACCAGTTTTTCTGCTTGGAATCCACCGATCTGGCCAGTCAAACTAACTGTACCGCTGGCCTTGTTGCTGATGATGCTGCAGGCCATGGTTGAGTGGGTTCGTGTCTTGTTCGAACATTCTGAAGCTGGTGCTGATAACGGTGTTGCAGAGGGAGCGGCGCTGTGAGTCCCAACGAGATACTTTTGTTGATGTTTGGAGGGCTGACCCTGTTCATGTTGACAGGACTGCCAATCGCCTTTGTGCTGGGTGGTCTGTCATTGCTTTTTACCGTCACGCTTTGGGAGACCAATGCGGTCATCGTGTTGATCCTTCAGATCTTCGACACGATGAAGTCGGAGGCTTTGCTGGCGATCCCCTTGTTCATCCTGATGGCCTGCATTCTTCAGCGCTCCGGCGTGATAGAAGACCTCTACAAAGCCATGGCCCTGTGGTTCGGTCGTGTCAGGGGTGGGTTGGCCATTGGCACAGTCATCATTTGTGTCGTCATGGCTGCTATGACTGGAGTGGTAGGTGCCGCTGTGACCGCCATGGGAATTTTGGCCCTACCGGAGATGCTGAGAAGAGGCTACAAGCCGGAATTGGCACTCGGCACCATATGCGCATCGGGAACGCTGGGCATCCTAATTCCTCCATCGGTGTTGACCATTGTTTACGCGGTCACAGCACAGATTTCTATCGGTCAGATGCTCATTGCCGGCATCGTTCCAGGGCTCATTCTCGCGAGTCTTTACATCTTGTACATCGTCGTGATCGGCTGGCTAAGGCCTGAGTGGGTTCCATTAGAGGAAGGTTTTGTTGCCGCACCATGGTCTGAAAAACTGCGCGCTCTCAAGACCTTGGTGTATCCGTCCATGCTGATTTTGATGATCCTGGGTTCCATCTTCTTTGGAGTTGCCACTCCGACCGAATCGGCTGCAGTGGGGGTTGCAGGTGCAATGATTCCCGCAGCGATCAAGAGGCGCCTCAACATGGGCATGCTCAAGGTGTGTGGTGTGGACACGCTCAAAGCCACCTCAATGATCTTGTGGATCACCTTGGGGGCCAAAGCCTACGTAGCTATTTTTACGGGACTTGGTGGAGCCGACACATTACTCGAATTCATCAAGGGCCTTGACGTTGACCGCTGGTTAATTTTGGGCGCGATGATGCTCATCCTAATCTTCTTAGGCACCGTGCTTGACGAGCTAGGGATCATTTTGCTGACGGTCCCAGTTTTCTTGCCAATCGTTCGGTTGTTGGGCTTTGATGAGCTTTGGTTTGGGGTTTTGTATGCCATCACCATCCAGATGGGCTACATCAGTCCACCTTTTGGATACACGCTGTTTTATATCAAGGGCACTTTGCCCCCACACATTGATATGGGCATGGTTTACAGGGGGATCATTCCCTTCTTTATCCTGCAGTTCATAGGTTTGCTGATCTGCGCGGCATGGCCAGATCTCGTGACATTTCTTCCTCGACTAATGACCTCACGTTAATGGAGCACCTAAAAAAATGAAAATAACTCGCAGCAGCCGTATTGGCGGTTTCCACAAACTGACCGTTGATCAGCGTGTAAAAGCGCTAGCCGAATTCGCTGACCTCAGCCTAGATGAGCAGGCGCATCTCTTGAACACGGGAAATCTGCCATCAGACATGGCAGACCATCTGATCGAAAACGTCGTGGGGACAATGAATATCCCCCTAGGCATCGCCACCAACATGCGCATTGATGGGCTCGACTGGCTAGTTCCCATGGCTTCGGAAGAGTCTTCCGTGGTGGCAGCGGTCTGCAATGCAGCTCGCCAGTGCTACGACAACGGTGGTTTCGTGACATCCATGTCAGGCACTCTGATGATTGCCCAGATCCAGTTAGTTGGAGTCAATGACCCTGAGCATGCGCGCATCAAGATTCTCGAACGCAAGCCTGAAATTGAAAAGCAGTGCAATGAATGCGACCCTATTCTTGTGAACTTGGGAGGGGGGTTCCGAGACCTTGAAGTTCGCGTCTTGAAAACACAAAGCGGCCCCATGGTCATTACCCATCTGATCGTTGATACCCGCGATGCCATGGGGGCCAATGCCGTCAACACAATGGCCGAGGCAATTGCACCGCGTATCTCTGAGTGGACCGGAGGGCAAACCAATTTGCGAATTCTCTCCAATTTGGCAGACCGTCGTCTGGCAAGAGCTCGCTGCATCTGGCGTATACAAGACATTGGGGGTGAGTCTGTTCGTGATGGCATGATTTCGGCATACCACTTTGCAGACGCCGACCCTTACCGTGCCGCGACCCACAACAAGGGCATCATGAATGGCATCAGTGCAGTTGTTCTGGCAACAGGTAACGACACCCGCGCAGTAGAAGCGGGTGCTCATGCCTATGCCGCTCGAAAAGGGCATTACGCAAGCCTGACCCGTTGGGAGATCACTGCCGAAGGTGATCTTGCTGGTAGCCTTGAACTGCCAATGGCCGTCGGTTTGGTAGGTGGGGCGACCAAATTACATCCAACTGCGCGCATTGCACTCAAGGTTTTAGGGGTTGAGTCTGCTGAACAACTGGCCCGTGTAATTGCGGCAGTCGGCTTGGCGCAAAATTTTTCCGCTCTCAAGGCTCTAGCAACTACCGGCATCCAAAAAGGCCACATGGCGTTGCATGCTCAAAACATTGCGATGATGGCCGGCGCTATTGGAGAAGAGATTGATCATGTCTCCAGAGTTCTTGTTCAGTCCGGCAAAGTCAGAATTGATCTGGCAGAAAAGGCTTTGCAGGATTTACGAAGTGGCAGCTGAAGCATCTCTGATGCTTGTTGAGCAACATAATCAAAGTTTTTGATCTCATTGTTCTGGCTAGCTTGAAAGGCCGCTATCGCTGATCGGCTATTTATACGGCAATCGTACAACTGACCGCTATGGGTCGGTTCCAGCCAGTGGTGATCGGATGGCATCGTCCGCTACCAGCCTTAAACAGTCATTACCGTAGCCTGCCAACGCCACAAAAAACCGATTGTTTCGTCCGCTTGTAATTCCTTCATTTTTATAGAGGTGACAGGCGAGCCATCCGGACTTCAGCCTGACCGAGCCAAGGACTGCATCACCCGGGCGATGCAATCGTTGGTTTTATCGGCGTCAATCCACCGCATGATGCACACCAATTCCAGCTCAGGGTCCACCCAGGTGATGGAAGAACCCGCGCCAATGGCAAACCAAGAGCTTCGGGGCGCATCTTTGAACAGTGCC
>JAKFXJ010000091.1 GCA_021731425.1 Limnohabitans sp.
GAGCAAGGGGCAGAACTGCTCGCAAAGAGCCTGGCTGCGCGTTCAGACCACCCCGTCTCAAAAGCGATTGCCCAAGGCCTAGCGGTACAAGCCCAAGAAGTCGAAGCATTTGAAGCTGTCGCAGGTCGTGGCGTCCAGGGGGTGATCGATGGTCACCCCTACATCCTGGCCAATCACCGCTGGATCGAAGAGCGCGGCCAGTGTTCTGCGACATTGGAAGCACGCCTCGCAGTTCATGAGGAGGCAGGACGAACTGTGACCATTTTGGCCAATCGGGACCAGGTGATCGCGCTCTTCGCTGTAGCGGACACGATCAAACCGTCATCGATCGAGGCCATTTCCGAAATGAAGGCGCTGGGGGTCGTTCCCATCATGTTGACCGGTGATAACGCCGCCACGGCGCGCACCGTAGGACACTTGGCAGGCATTTCAGAAATCCGAGGCAACCTGCTGCCCGAGGACAAGCTCAAGGCGATTGAAGAGTTCCAAGGAAGATACGGTGTGACGGCCATGACCGGTGACGGCATCAATGATGCCCCGGCACTTGCAAAGGCGAACATTGGCTTTGCGATGGGCGCTGCGGGCACTCACACGGCCATGGAAGCGGCCGACGTCGTCGTCATGAACGACGACCTGCGCCGCTTGCCCGAGACGATTCGCCTCTCCAAACGTACCCATGTCATTTTGTGGCAGAACATCACCCTGGCTCTGGGCATCAAGGCGGTATTCCTGCTCATGGCCATCTTTGATGACGCGTCTATGTGGATGGCGGTCTTTGCCGACATGGGCGCAAGCTTGTTGGTGGTTTTCAATGGGCTTCGGCTTCTCAAGGCAGTCAAGTGATGGCTCCCAGGCAGCTGTAAACCTCTCCCATTGCCTCAGGATTACTGAGGCCAACGCCTCGTCCCGTGATCAAGTAAGCCTGAATCGACTAAACTATTAACTTATGAAAAAGTTCTTGGCAATCTTCTTGCTGGTTCTGTTGCCCTTGCAATACAGCTGGGCAGCAATGGCAAGCTATTGCGAGCACGAAACCAGTGTGACTGCCAAGCACCCTGGTCACCACACCCATGACCATGCGTCAATTGACCAGCAAGAGTCCAGCAAAAATGCCCCTCAATCGGCGGGCATGGACCATGACTGTGCCACTTGTCATATGGGTTGTGCCGCTGCCCTGGTCAGCGATCTGAGCAAGACCACATTAGCAGCCTCTGACGATCACCCACTTCACCTTCAGGTCATTGCTTCTCATATGGCAAGTGAACGTCCTGAACGGCCTCAATGGCCCGTGCTTGCCTGATCGGCGAGCCTCGGGTTTCTTTACCTTTCCCTCTTTTCGAATCCCCTGTGTGCGGATGCACATGACGCTTTGCGCGTTGTGCGTCATCGCCTAGCGACGTGTTGTCGCTGCTCGCTGATCTCCTTGGATGTTTTCACCAT
Organism: Limnohabitans sp.; assembly: GCA_021731425.1. Taxonomy (GTDB): domain Bacteria; phylum Pseudomonadota; class Gammaproteobacteria; order Burkholderiales; family Burkholderiaceae_C; genus Limnohabitans_A. The sequence goes on from JAKFXJ010000091.1 coordinate 1,441, forward strand.
TGGAGATGAGCTATGAGTTTGTACAAAAAAAGATCGGCACCGATTCGAATCGCGCTGTCGGTCATGACCCTGAGTGGCTTGGTGCTGACGGCCCAAGCACAAGGCACATCCGCCGCCGCGTTGAGTGGCTCGGTGTCCTTGAAAGATGTTTTCGAAACGGCGTGGCAAAGGCAACCCGAGGCGTACGCGCTTCAATCGCGTCGCGATGCTGCCCAGGCCCAGGCCAAAGCCGCGTCGATGCTGTCCCCCGAGCCGCCCTCGCTGGAGATAAGTCAGCGATCAGACCGGATGACAGGCAACAGCGGTGCGCGGGAAGCTGAGGTGGGTATCGCCGTTCCCATCTGGCTACCCGGACAACGCACAGCCAGTGCCGATCTGGCGCAAGCTGAAATCTCGTTGGTTGAGCGCAAGCTGCTCGCCTCACAACTGCGGCTCGCTTCTTCCGTCAGGGATGCTTGGTGGGGCTGGTTGCGAGCTCGCGTCGATGCTGAACTGGCGAGCGAACAACTGGCCAATGCACAACGCATCGCCGCTGATGTTGCCAAACGGACCAACGCGGGTGATCTGGCAAAGTCCGACCAGCATCAAGCCGAAGGCGCTGTCGCTGCGGCCCAAGCGCATGCCGCCCAAGCTCAAGCTGCATCTGCCGCAGCCTTGGCACAAGTGATGGCGCTAACAGGCAGGACGGCACCGGCAGACTTGAAAGTCAACGCGGCGGTGGAGCCAACGCCAGATTCGACCCCACATACGGGTGCGTCAGTGGGGCATCCCTTGTTGGCTGAACTGGAGGATCGCATCACGATGGCCGAGCGGACGGCTCAGCTGATCAGCGCCCAGAGGCGATCCAACCCGGAACTCACGGTGGCCACCACGCGCGGCCGTGGGGCATTTGGAGAACGCTATGGCCAGACTGTGCTGATTGGCATTCGCGTGCCCTTGGGTGCAGGCCCTAGGCATGACGCCCGTCTTGCGACTGCACAAGCCGAAGCGATAGAAGTGCAGTCACAACTGGTCCTCGAGCAGGCGCGCATTCAAGCCGACAAACAAGGCGCTGCTGCTCGTCTGGAGGCCGCACGCACTCAACTTGATGCTGCGCAGCGACGAGCCCAGCTGGCCAACGAGTCCCGCAGCTTTTTTGATAAGTCGTTCAGGCTGGGCGAGTCGGATCTGCCCACCCGCTTGCGCATTGAAGCAGAGGCTGCAGAGGCCGCGAGACAAGCCGCTCGAAGCCGAATTGACCTGGCCTCCGCCATTTCGGCATTGCGGCAGTCCTTGGGCCTGCTGCCTCAGTGATGCTGACACCCCTCAAAAATTCAAGGAACACTATGAAGATCATTCATTCAACAGTCGCCACCTTTATGGCGCTGATATTCACATTACTCAGTCCTATGGCCATTGCCGGTGCGGGTCACGATCACGCGGAAGCTGCGCCAAAAACCCAGGGAACAGCACTGCCGCGTTTCGTCGCGTTTTCAGAGGATCTGGAAATGGTCGGCATTGTCAATGGCAAGCAGCTGACGATTTACCTGGACCGTTTTACAGACAACAGTCCGGTCAATGACGCCCTAATTGACATCGATATTCAAGGCGGCAAATACAAAGCCGAAAAACATGGCGTAGGTGAATACGAAGTCATCCTCAAGGACACGCTCAAACCTGGCGTCATTGCCATCACCGCAACCATTCAGGCCGGTGAACTGAACGACCTGCTGACTGGCGAACTCGATTTGCACGAGGACGAAGATGAACCTGTCAGTGGTTCTTCTTGGAAAGGCATCGCCCTGTGGATCGGCGGGGGGTTAATGGCCCTGATGGCATTAGGCGCGATCGTTCGCTTTCGTCAACAAGCTCGTACGGCCTAAGGAGCCTCAGCATGAAAACAATCAACACTTCAAAAAAACGCCACTGGATGGCACTGGCCACTGCTTTGACCCTTACAGGTGCTGCGCTGCCTACGTACGCGGGCGAAGGCCATGACCACGGCGCTGCGCCTGCGACGGCCAATGCCAATGGTCCACAGCGCATGGCCGATGGCAGCGTGTTTCTGCCCAAACCAGCCCAACGCCAACTGAATGTGCGCACGATGGTGGTGGAAACCGCTGAGCTGCCACGCGCCTTTGAACTCAATGGTCAGGTACTGATGGACCCCAACGCTGGGGGCAAAGTCCAGCCCATCAACGCCGGACGCATAGAACCCGGCCCTAATGGCCTGCCCAACGCAGGGCAAACCGTCAAGAAGGGTCAGGTATTGGCCTACGTGGTCCCTGCGGTCGCCCCCCTAGAGCGGGCCAGCCAGTTGACTCAATTGGCCGAATTTCGCGCTGCCAAAGCGCTTGCTGAAAAGCGTTTGGCACGTTTGCGCGAGTTATCAGATACCGTGCCGCGCAAGGAAGTGGAAGCCGCAGAGAGTGATGTGCTCAGCCTCACCGACCGCATGTCGGCCGTTGGTGGCGGCCTCAGCAGCAAAGAAGCACTGGTCGCGCCCGTTTCTGGCGTGATTGCCTCGGCGCATGTCGTAGCAGGCCAAGTGGTGGACACGCGGGAATTGATTTTTGAAATTGTCGACCCGAAGCGGCTGCGTATCGAAGCCTTGGCTTTTGATAGCTCAGTGGCCAACAACATCGGCGGTGCCACATTGGCTGTCGGCGACCAGCGCACACCACTGGTTTTCATGGGCGCGGCCCGCAGCCTAAGGGAACAGGCCTTGCCGTTGAACTTCCAATTGAAAAGCCAAGAAATGCTGGGCCTTGCCGTTGGTCAGCCCGTCAAAGTCTATGTGCAGTCCAAGCAAAAGACACAGGGTATTGCGGTCCCCCAGTCAGCACTGATGAAAAACGCTGCCAATCAGAACGTGGTGTGGGTCAAGTCTGCAGCTGAGCAGTTTGAACCCCGCACGGTGACGTTCGAGCCCCTGGATGGCGCGCGCGTCACGGTGATCTCGGGCTTGAAGTCTGGCGATCGTGTGGCGACCCAAGGTGCCACGCTCATCAATCAAGTCCGGTAAAGGAGTCACGATATGTTCAAGTGGCTTCTCGAAAATAGCCTGACCAACCGGCTTCTGGTGTTGATAGCGGGTGCCGTGTTGATGGCTTACGGGGCATTCACATTGTCTCGAACGCCAGTCGATGTCTTTCCCGATCTCAACAAACCTACTGTGACGATCATGACCGAGGCGGGTGGCATGGCGCCCGAAGAGGTCGAGCAACTGATTACCTTTCCTCTGGAGACGGCCATGAATGGCTTGCCTGGGGTCGAATCGGTTCGTTCGACCTCTTCTGCTGGCCTGTCCTTTTTGTATGTCACCTTCAACTGGGACACGGAGATTTTTCGGGCACGCCAACTGGTGTCTGAACGTCTCTCGTCCATGGAAGAAGGTTTGGCTGCCGGGGTGATACCCCGCATGGGACCGATCAGCTCCATCATGGGCGAGATCATGCAGATCGCTATTCCTGTCGATCCGCAGAAAATCTCCCCCATGGCCGTGCGTGAGTACGCCGACTGGGTGCTCCGGCCACGACTCTTGTCTATACCGGGTGTCGCACAGATCATCCCCATTGGAGGCGAAGTGCGCCAGTTTCAGGTGCAGCCCAACACAGCGCGCATGTCGGACTTGGGCATCTCCTTGGACCAGTTGGAGTCGGCGTTGCGCGGGTTTTCGGCCAACACCTCGGGGGGATTTCTGGAACTCAACGGGCGCGAGTACCTGATTCGAAATCTTGGTCGCACTTCCCGTCTGGAGGACTTGCGCAATCTGGCCATCACCGCCAAGAACGGTCAGCCCATCTTGTTGCGCCAGATCGCTGAGGTCACTTTTGCCGCAGCCATCAAACGTGGGGATGCAGGCTTTGAGGGCAAGCCCGCCGTGATTCTGGGCGTTCAAAAGCAACCCACTGCTGACACGACCCGTTTGACACAGTCGATTGAAGAAGCGATTACGGATCTCAAGGCATCCCTTCCTGCGGGCATGGAGGCACCCCGTGTGACCTTCCGGCAGGCCAGCTTCATTGAGGCGTCGATCTCGACGCTGCAAGGCAAGTTGATCGGTGCGTCGCTGTTTGTGGCCGCGATCCTTTTCTTCTTCTTGGGTACGGTTCGCCCCACCATCATCGCGCTCACCGCTATCCCAGTCTCCATCTTCATCACGGCACTGGTGTTCAAGTATTTTGGCTTGTCGATCAACACAATGACGCTAGGGGGGCTGGCGATTGCCATTGGCGGACTGGTGGACGATGCCGTGGTGGATGTGGAAAACATCTTGCGGCGCATGAAAGAAGACCGTGCCAAGGACCCAAGCCAGCGCCTGTCTCTGCTCGCGCTCGTGGCCAAGGCGTCCATGGAAGTCCGCTCGGCGATCCTCTATGCGACGGTGATCATCGTGCTGGTCTTCCTTCCGCTTTTTGCTTTGCCGGGCCTTGAAGGCAAGTTGTTTGTGCCGCTGGGCATTGCCTTCATCATCTCGACACTGGCCTCTTTGTTGGTGTCGGTAACGATGACGCCGGTGCTGAGCTACTACCTCTTGCCGGGCATGAAAAACCTTGACCATGGCGACACCAAAGTGCTGGCATGGCTCAAGCAAGGCTACAAAGGCAGTTTGCAAAAAGTGCTGGACAAGCCACGCGTGGCGATAACCAGTGCATGTGTGGCGGTAGTGTTTGCAGCGGCGGCTGTTCCGTTTTTTCCGACCACCTTCTTGCCTCCTTTCAATGAAGGCACCTTGCTGGTGGGCATACGGCTGAACCCGGGCGTGACCTTGACCGAGTCCTCTGACCTGGCGCGCCAGGCCGAAGTGCTGGTCAAGCAGGTGCCCGAAGTGCTGCATGTGGGCAGACGCAGCGGACGTGCTGAATTGGATGAGCATGCCGAAGGCGTTCATGTCAGCGAATTGGACGTGGGCATCAAACCCTCAGGCGAGTTGACGCGCTCAATGGATGAGGTCCGTGCCGACATCCGTGCACGCTTGGTCAACCTGCCTGCTTCGATTGAGGTGGGGCAACCCATCTCACACCGCATCGACCACATGCTGTCTGGGGTGCGCTCCCAAATCGCCATCAAGATTTTTGGCGAAGACCTAGACGTGCTGCGCGGGCAAGCCGATGCGCTGCGCTCACGGCTGTCAGGCATCGAGGGCATAGCCGACCTGCAAATCGAAAAACAAGTTCTTGCGCCCCAGATCAAGGTTCGATTGGACTATGCGGCAGCGGCGCAGTACGGCCTGTCTGGCGCGCAAGTGCTTGCCACACTGCAGACCCTGGTGGAAGGTGAA
>JAKFXJ010000161.1 GCA_021731425.1 Limnohabitans sp.
AGCTTGGGCGGCAAGCCGAATGCGATCCCCGTTTTCCAGCCAGGCAATGGGGCCATTGTCCGCCGCCTCCGGTCCGATGTAGCCCACCATCATGCCCCGGGTTGCGCCAGAAAAACGGCCATCGGTCAACAAGGCGACTTTCTCGCCCATGCCCTGCCCGTAGACCAGCGCCGTGACGCCCAGCATCTCGCGCATACCTGGGCCACCCTTGGGGCCTTCGTTGCGAATCACCAGCACATCACCTGCCGCATAAGCCTGCTTTGTCACCGCCTCGAAACATTCTTCTTCGTTTTCAAAAACACGTGCCGGGCCTTCGAACACCAAGGATTTCAAGCCGGCCACCTTGATCAAAGCACCTTCTGGGGCCAGGTTGCCTTTGAGCACGACCACACCACCTGTGGGGCTGATGGCCTGCGAGACCTGGCGCACCACTTGGCCATCCGGTTGGGGAACATCGGCCAAATCCTCGGCCAGCGTGCGGCCAGACAAGGTCAGGGCGTCGCCATGCAAATGACCGCCATCGAGCAAAGACTTCAACACCGATCGCACACCACCCGCCCGGTGCAGATCCACCGCCAAAAAGCGCCCGCCGGGCTGCAAGTCCGCGATCAAGGGCGTTCTGGCAAACACGGCTGCCACGTCGTCCAGGGTAAACGTGATGCCCACCTCGTGCGCGATGGCCGGCAAGTGCAGGCCCGCGTTGGTGGAGCCGCCCGTGGCAGCCACTGCGGCGCAAGCGTTTTCGAGCGATTTGCGGGTGATCAGATCACGCGGCAAGGGGCCACCATCGCGAATGATCTCGGTGATGCGCCGACCTGCAGCCCGCGCCAGCGCCAGGCGCTCGCTGTAGACCGCGGGCATCATGGCCGAGCCCGGCAAAGCCAGGCCCAGGGTTTCGGCCACCATGGCCATGGTGTTGGCCGTGAACTGGCCTGGACAAGAACCCACCGTGGGTGAACATGCACGCTCAAGTTCGTGCAGGTCTTGCTCACTCATCTGACCTGAAAGCACCGATCCAACCCCTTCGTAAGCAGTGAGGATGGTCACATCCTTACCCCGCCACTGACCCGGCAACATGGCTCCACCGTAGACAAACACACTCGGGCAATTGAGCCTGGCCATGGCCATCAACACCCCGGGCAATGTTTTGTCGCATCCGGCAAAACCGAGCAAGCCGTCATAAGCATGGGCCGTGATCACTGCCTCAATGGAGTCGGCAATGATCTCCCTGGACACCAGGCTCATGCGCATGCCAGCATGGTTCATGGACACACCGTCCGAGACGGAAATGGTGGTGAACGGCACAGAAATGCCCTGCCCTGCCGCCACGCCCAGCCGAGCGGCATCGGCCTGCGGCCCCAAGGACATGGAGCAAGGTGTGTTCTCGCCATGCTGGCTGACGATGCCCACCATGGGCTTGCCAAAGTCTTCATCCGACAGGCCCACCGCCCGCAAAAAGGCCCGGTGGGGCGTGCGGTCCATCCCCTCCACAATGCGTGCAGAGGTGAGTTTTTCGGGGGGCGTGAAAGTTCGTTTGGGCGTGCTCATGACAATTTCTCCTTGGATGTGTTGAATTCAAGCATCAATAACCGGCTGAGCCAAATGCCGCAAAAAAGCACTCAAATCATGCTTGAAAGTCTGCCGCTCGTCCGTCAGCGCCAGCTGCTGCGCCAGCGCAAAAGTCACGTCCAGCGGCCAGGCGCCAAACTGTGCTTCCAGGTCGGGTTGTGGCGCAAACTGCACCCTTTGTGGGACCTGCGGATCGATCTGGGCCATGGCTTGCACCACCTCGTGCACCGTCACGGGCCAGGCTGGCGCATTCAGTGCACAGGTTCCGGCTGGGCCCATGACTTGGGACCAACGGGCGTGGTCCATGCCCAACAAACTGGTGAGGTGTGCCAAGGCTGCAGGCAAACTCAACAGCCACAGTCGGGCATCGCTGGAAACAGGACAGATGTAGGTGCGCCCCGACAATGGCTCACGGATCAGGTCGCTGTTGAAACCCGACAAGGCCCCATTGGGCAAAGCAGGCCGAAGCACCACGCCAGACAAGCGCACGGCTCGGCCATCCAGGTCGCCACGCCGATTCATGTCGTCCAGCATCAACTCGAGCATGCGCTTGTGGGTGCCGTAACTGAGGCTAGGCCGCTGGGGCGTGTGGTCATCCATCTGCTGGGGCAAGGGCGTGCCATAGACAGCGATCGAGCTGGTCATGATCCATCGCACCCAAGGGCCGCCCTGCAGAAATTGGGCGCGGCACCGAGCCAACAAATCCAGACTCGCATGCAAATTGATGCGCTCCCCCAGCGCGACGTCTTGCTCTGTGCGCCCGCTCATCACGCCGGCCAAATGCAAGACCGCATGAACAGGTTGCTCAAACAAGGCCTCACAGACCCCGGCATTCGACAAATCTCCGATGACCCATTGCGTATTCGCACCGGATTGGGCGCCTGCGATCGTCTGGGTATCGGTCAACACCCATTGCCAAGACGAAGGCGCGCTCATTGCCAAGGCCTTCACCAAGGCTTGGCCGAGGTATCCGGCGGCGCCCGTGATCAAAATACGGGCATTGGGCGGCAAATGAAATGAATGGGGCATGCTTTTGAGGAATTAAAGGCCGCCGGTCTTCACAAGACCCGGGTAAACCATGACTGATTTGGCAGTTTTGACACCATTCAATCAATATACTTTGCTTTTCTTTAACCGCCTGTCCTCAGGTTCTGACATTTTGACGGAGACAACCCATGAGAATCGTTTTCAAACACCTCACATTGACAGGCGCCATGGCGCTGGCCATGAGCTTCAACACGGCCAGCGCCCAAACCGTGCTGACCATGTCCAGCTGGGTTGGCCCCAATCACCCCCTGACGCGTGATGTGTTGGGTGGCTGGGCTGCAGCCGTCGAAAAGGCCACCAACGGCCGCGTCAAAATGCAAATGCTGGCCAAACACCCTGTGGCACCACAAGGCACTTTTGACGGCGTGCGCGATGGTGTGATGGACGTTTCTTATGTGACGGCCAGCTACACTCCTGCTCGTCACCCCCTGCCACTTTTGGCCGAGCTGCCTGGCTCAGGCGGCACCGCTGAAATCAACTCGGTGGCCTTCAGCCGCATTCACTGGAAGCATCTGCACAAGGCAGGTGAATACAAAGGCGTGAAATTGCTCGGCGTTTTCACCCACGGCCCTGGTCAAATGTTCTTGGTCAAGAAACCGGTCAATTCTGTCGCGGACATCGCTGGCATGAAGATCCGCAGCGGCGGTGGCATCTCTGAAGCCTCTGCCAAAGCCTTGGGCGCATCCCCCCTGGTCAAGCCCGCTCCAGAATCCTATGAAATTCTGGCCTCTGGCGTAGCCGACGGCACCTTCTTCCCTTCGGAATCGATCCGCTCATTCAACCTGGATAAAGTGGTCAAGCACGCCACCATCTTCCCAGGTGGCTTTTACTCTTCAGCTTTCGGCTTCTTCATGAACGAAGAAAAATGGAACAAGCTGTCCAAACAAGACCAAGACGCCATCAACAGCGTCTCCGGTGAAGCCCTGGCGCGATTGGCAGGCAAGGCTTGGGACGCAGCCGATAAAGGCGGCATGGAGGCCCTCAAAGCTGCTGGCGTGAACATTCAGCAAGCCAGCCCCGCTTTTATTGCAGAAGTCCGCTCCCGCACAGAACCTTTGGCCAACAACTGGATTCAGTCTGCCAATGCCAAGGGTCTGGACGGCGCTAAGGTCCTGGCCGAGTTCCGCGAAGAACTCAAGCGAGTGGCTGAAGGCAAATAATTTCAGCACCGGATGACTGATCCCCGCCACGTTCTGACCAGCTGCGCCCTGATTCTTGCTGACGAAAAGCACGAATCAGGGCTTGCGGGGCAAATCACCGCCCGGGGACCCGTTCCAAACACCTATTGGACACTGCCTCTGGGTTTGTCATTCGACGAAGCCACCCCTGCATCGTGGCTGTTGATTGACGATGAAATGTGCTTGCTCGAAGGCGAAGGCGCTCATGGCATACGCGAGCCCAACCCTGCCACGCGCTTTCATTTGTGGGTGTATCGAAGCCGCCCAGATGTGAACGCCATTGTTCACACGCATCCCCCAGCAGCCTCTGCACTGGCCGCCGCCAAATGCCCATTGGTTGTGGCACACATGGACGCCACTCCTTTGTTTGAAGACATGGTTTTCTTGCCCGAGTGGCCAGGCTTGCCCACCGCAGACAAAGAAGGAGAAATCATCGCTGGCGCTTTGGGTCCACACCATGCCATGCTGCTGGCCCACCACGGCCTGCTCACAGCGGGACGCAGCGTCCAGGAAGCCGCTTTTTTAGCCGTCTTCATGGAGAGGATGGCTCAGCTCCAAATCAATGCGTCAACCCTCGGGGGGGTGCAAGCCATCGATCCCGCAGAAGCCCGCCGTGCCCGAGATTTCTTGCGCACCGACCGCATCATGAACATCACATTCGAGGCCTGGACACGTCGCGCCAACCGCCTCAGGCAAGGACACAAGCGATGAAATTGGCTCAACTTTTGCAGAAAACTCTGGGGCTGTTCGCTGCCATCGTCCTTTTTTTGATGATGACCATCACCGCTGTGGATGTGGTGGGACGGTATTTTTTCAACAAGCCCCTGGCTGGTGGCTTCGAAATCACAGAAATTGGATTGGCTTTGCTCATTTACTGCGCCTTGCCCTTGGTCAGCGCCCGTCGAGAACACATCGTCATCGACACCTTTGATGTCTTCATGAGCGCAGGGGTTAAAAAATTCCTCAACCGATTGGCCGATGTGATCTGCTTCATCGCGCTGGCAGGTGTGGGATACATCCTCTTCAAACGAGCCATACGCGTTGCAGAATATGGTGATACCACCAACGTCTTGCTGCTGCCTCTGGCGCCTGTGGTTTACACCATGAGCGGCATGATCGTGATTGCCGGCCTGATGCATCTGGTGCTCATTTTTGTACCTCACGCCGAACATGCCGCCTCTGAGTCCAAAGAAGTAACACCATGACAGAAGCAAGTATCGGCCTATTGGCCATGTTGATCCTGGCATTTGCCCGGGTTCCTCTGGCGATTGCCATGGGCCTGGTGGGATTTGCCGGCCTGTGGTGGATGAGAGGACTGAACCCCGCCTTGGCTTCAGTCACCTCCACCGTCTATGAAGCAGGGTTTGAGTACACGCTGTCGGTTGTACCCCTGTTCATCTTGATGGGCAATTTCGTCACACGCGCAGGCATGTCGCGAGAGCTCTACCGTGCTGCGTACACACTGGTCGGACATTTCCGGGGCGGTCTGGCCATGGCCACGGTCATGGCCTGCGCGGGTTTTGGCAGTGTGTGCGGCTCATCCATCGCCACGGCAGCCACCATGACCAAGGTGGCCTACCCGTCCATGAAGGACCATGGCTATTCGGGACAATTGGCTGCTGGCGCGATTGCAGCTGGGGGCACGTTGGGCATTTTGATTCCGCCCTCAACCATTTTGGTGATTTATGGACTGGTCACTGAAACCAGCATTGGCAAGCTCTTTGCCGCGGGCATGATCCCGGGTTTGCTCGCCGTGGTCATGATGTGCCTGACCATCTCGTTTTTGACTTGGCGAGACCCCTCCTCTGGCCCTGCAGCAGAACGCTCTAGCTGGGCCGAACGCATGGATGCCATGAAAGACATTTGGGCTGTGGCTTTCTTGTTTGTGATCGTGATGGGTGGCATTTACGGCGGCGTCTTCACCACCACAGAAGGTGCAGGCATCGGTGCTTTTGGCGCCTTCATCATTGCGCTTTTGCGCAAATCGCTGAACTGGTCTGTCACCCTGGACATCTTGATCGAAAGTGCACGCACCACGGGCATGCTGTTCATGATCCTGGTAGGAGCCTTGGTGTTTGCCAATTTCGTGAATTTCACCACCTTGCCCACTGACCTGAAAAACCTGGTCTCGACACACAACATCAGCCCAGTGACCGTGATGATCGCCATCTGTGCCATCTACGTCATTTTGGGCGCTGCCATGGAAGAGTTGTCCATGGTGTTGTTGACGCTGCCCGTATTTTTCCCATTGGTGGTGAGTCTTGGGTTTGACCCGGTGTGGTTTGGCATCATCATCGTTTTGGTGGTCATGATCGGTTTAGTCAGCCCGCCTGTGGGCATGAACATGTTTGTGGTGCGCAACATGCTGCCCGAGCTGAGCACCGCCACGATCTTCAAAGGCGTCTTGCCCTTTGTTTACACCTTGGTCGCAGTGCTGGCTTTGATGGTGGCCTTCCCGCAAATCGCCCTGTTCTTGCCACAAATGCTCAAACTCTGACGCGCAGTTTGCCGCGTCGAAAGTTCCCCCATGAAACTCGCTTTTTGCGGACTGGGCTTGATGGGCGAGCCCATGGTCAAGCGTCTCTTGGCTTCAGGGCACACGGTCAATGTCTGGAACCGCACCCCCGCCAAAGCCCAAGCCTTGCTTGAGTTGGGAGCGCAGTGGTGCGACACCCCTGCCAAAGCGGCCAGCGGTGTGGATGGCGTATTCATGTGCCTGTTGAACACGCAGGCTGTTGAACAGGTGGTGTTTGGCCCCGACGGCATCGTCCATGCTCGCGAATTGCAATGGCTGGTGGACCACTCCAGTGTTCCCCCAGAACAGACTCGCGTGTGGAGTCAACGACTCTTGGAAGCTTGTCAGGCTGATTGGTTGGATGCCCCTGTATCTGGCGGCGTGGCCGGCGT